>JBOHEL010000648.1:0-2693 GCA_050700995.1 Sciscionella sp.
GCGCCGGCGCGACGGCTCCCGGCAGGATCAGCGATGAACGCGGAACTGGGTGACATCGTCGGCGCGCCGATAGATCTCGCGGCCTGACACGCTGTGCCAATCCCCGGATGAGATCAGCGAAGATCGTGAGTTCGGCCTAGGCCATGTCCCGCGATCGTGCCAGGCGACAGCGTTCGCCTCAGCGCATCTGCAGCACCACGGTGCGGTTGCCCAACGGCGCGGCGAGGTGTGCGGTCACCGGGACGTTAGCGATGTACATCGGGCACATCTGGCCCCGCTTCGCCGTGTCGGTAGTCGTCACGACCATCACCACGCGGCTGGCGGACTGCTCGGGGATCGCCGCGCGCACCGTCTCGCAGCCCTTCTTCTCCACCGTCGTCCCCAGCGTCCTGCCGCCGTCGGTGGTCCATACCGGCGCGCTGCGCCGCCCGTCGTCCACCTTCCCCGCGGGCACCTCGTGGCGACTCGCGGTGTTGCTCGGCCCGCCGGTGGCCGGTGGCCGCGCCGGTGTCGAAATGCCGGATCCACTCGCCGGATCAGGCACCGTCGTGATCGGCGACGGCACAACCGCCGATGACGTCGAGGCCGGGGCGTGCTTCAGCACGGGCTCGTGCTGACCCTTCCCGCAACCGGCAAGTGCCAACACGGTCAGGGCACCCACGGTGATCAACGCTGCACGGTGTCTCATGCTCTACAGACGGATCAGGGAGCCGATACGGTTGCATCAGCCTTCCGGTTGTTGGGTGAGCACCTGTTCCAGCCGCCGCAGGCTCTTCTCGATGGCCTGGCGATTGCGCTGCGGGAATCCGATCAGCGGGTACAGCGCCCCCGCCGGGGCCGTACTCCAGTCGAACGTCTCCGTCACCTTCGTCGCGCCGTCCCCGGCGGGTTCGAGTTCCCAGCGCCAACGGTGACCGGCAAAATGCCGCCAGGCGATCACCCTGCCCTCCTCGAACTCCACCACCTTGTTGGTGATGCGGTATGGCATCCCCATCTTCATGTCCATCCCGAAGGTGGCGCCCATGCGCAGCCGCTCCTGCTCCCCGCCTCGGGCAGCGCGCACCGTGCCGGAGCCGTCGATGAGCGGGTGCCGCGACGGGTCGGCGAGCAGTGCGAAGATCCGCTCAGCGGGGGCGGGAACTGTCCTGCTCGCGGCAACCTTGCGATCAGCCATGCCGGGAGTCTACGACGCGCCCATCCTCGGGCGGCCCCGGCCGGGCCACGGTCAGCTGCGGTGAACGCCGTGCCAGCACCACCACGCCCAGCGTCATGACGACGATCGCCACCACTTCGCCCGCGACGGCCCCCGGCGTGCTCGTCACCCGCTCCGACAGCCAGCCCACACCTACCGCGATACCTGTGATGGGATCGAGCACCGTGATCAGCGCTAGCACGGGTGCCAGCGCGTGCGCGGCCTGGAAGGCGTTCTGGTTCAGCAGGAACCCAAGCAGCCCGGTCACGATCAGCGCGTAGAGCGGCCATTGCAGCAATGCGCTGAGCAGCCCGTCGCGCAGCGCGTTCAGCACCAACTTGCCCAGTCCCGCCGTCGTGCCGTAGAGCACCCCGCAGGCGGTCGCCAGCGCCAGTGCCCTCGTCTGCCCGGCGAACCGCGCCGCAACGACGAGACTGGCAAGCACCACCACGGTGATCGTGATCGCCAGGGGCAGCACGGCGGCCAGCGCCGCGGTCTCCGTGCCGCCGTAGGGCCGCGCGAGCCCGAGGAAGGCGGCCAGCCCGGCCCCACAGAGCAAGGAACCGAACAGCAGCAGGCGGTCTGGTCGCTGTCGGGCCATCCAGGCACCGATGACCACGGCGAACAGCAGCGTCGTCACCAGCAGCGGCTGCACGAGCGCCACCGATCCGGTGGCGAGCGCCAGGGTCTGTGCGGCGGCACCCACCCCGTCAAGCACCAGTGAGAACAGCCAGAGCGGCTGTCGGAGGAGATCCAGCAGCAGGCCGAAGCGCAGAGCGGCGCGCTCGGCGACCTGGTGCGTCGAGCGCTGCTGCAGCACTCCGGACACCCCGAAGCACAGCGCCGCGATCAGTGCCGCGGGTAGGCACAACGCGAATATCTGTGCGGTCATGGTCTTTGCGCGGCTCCCACCGGCCTCAGCCGCGCACCGGACGCAGCGAGGGCGAGGTGCCGAGCGAGCGTAGCCGCCGGGGCCCGGTGTCCGGGCGCGACTGCGGGTCGCCAAGGCGGACGCGGGCGCTGGCGACCACCGCACCCGCGACGGAAGCGAGCACCGGTTGCAGCGTCAACGACCTGACCTCCGGCAGGTCCTCGGCCAATGCCGAGATCCGCAGTGCGAGGTCTTCCAATGCCGCGAGGTCGGTAGGTTCCAGGCCCCGGTAGCCCGAGAGTAACGAAGCCGCCTTCGGCGCACGCACCAACCGCGCCGCGTCGGCGTCGGTCAGCGGCACCGCACGGTAGGCGCGGTCACCGACCAGGTCGCTGATCATCCCCGAAAGCCCGAAGGACACCAACGAGCCAAACGATGGGTCCTCGCTGAGGCCGAGCACGCATGCCACACCCCTGGGTGCCATGCGTTGCACGTACACGCCTGGGTTTCCTGCGGCGGCGACCAGTTCGGGGTAGGCACCGCGCACCGCGTCCGGGCTGCGAAGATCCAGCTTGACGCCGATCATGTCGATGCGGTGATGCATCTGTTCGTTCACCGATTTCAGCACAA
>JBOHEL010000649.1:0-2668 GCA_050700995.1 Sciscionella sp.
GCGATCAGCGCGAGACGGTGTAGGAAACGCCACCGCACCGGCCCGATCTTGCGGCGGAAGTAGTACGTCGGCCCGACCAGTACCGCGAGGTACAGGGCAAAGATGCCAAGGTTGTAGGCGAACACCGAGGCGGTCCAGGACTCCTGCCACGGCACGAACGCAGAAAGGAACCCGTCGCCCATCGCGTCGTACGCGGTGGCGAGCGCGTGGACGAGAATCAGCCCCAGCACGAGCAAGGAGATCTGGCGGTGGACTTGATCCGCACGCGCCCTGCTCGGCGGCGACCACCGCGTCCTTCGCCCGGACTGCAGCAAGCCCAACATGACCCCGATGTAGGCCCAGACCAGCGCCGCGATGCCCGAGGCTTGCAGGATCGGGAACGCCCAGTACACGCCCATCCGGCTCATATGCATCGAGGCCATACCGATCGCGGCGGCACTCTTGCCGAGCGATTGCAGGTGATTGATCACTAGGTACAGCGGAACGACGGTCAGCAGCCCCATGGCGCCGACGGCAAACCCCGAGCGCAGCGCCTTGGCCCGCCTGCCGCGCCGCGCATCCAACTCGCGCGCCTGTCGGGTACCCGGTACGTCATCGGTTAGCGACCCCGACACCACACACTCCCGTTCCCAGCTCACCCACGCCGACGACTTCCTCAGCTACCCGGTCGCCGCCGCGCCCGTGAAAGTTCCCGACCCGACCCCGGTAGTCAGCCGGCGGGTGCGCCCCAGGTAATCACCACACCGCCCCACACCATGCCCGCGCCGAACGCGGCCAGCAGAACCCGGTCGCCTGCCCGAAGCCTTCCCTCGCGATCCGCAACGGCCAGCGCGATCGGCAAGGACGCCGCGGAGGTGTTGGCGAATTCGCCAATGACGTCGACGACGCGTGCCGAGTCCAGCTTGAGGCGTCGGCCGACCGCCTCGATGATGCGCCTGTTGGCCTGGTGATAGACGAACAGGTCAATGTCCTGAAGTGTCACTCCGGCAGCATCGACAGCCTGCGTGGTGACTTCGGTCATCAGCTGGACGGCCTGCCGGTACACTGCGGGACCGTCCATCCGGATGAGGCGGTCGGCGCGGTCGAGTTGGATGAGGTCACGGCCGTCCCCGTCGGAACGCAGTACCGCGGGCGCCACCCGCGACGCGCCCGGGGTGGCAGTGAGCACGGCCGCGCCCGCGCCATCGCCAAACAGCATCGCCGATCCCCGGTCATCCTGGTCGAGGTACCGCGTGAGCAGGTCCGCACCGATCGCGAGGACCGTATTCGCTCTGCCGGACTCGATCATCCCGGAGCCGAGAGCAAGACAAGACAGGAACCCGGTGCATGCGGCGTTGATATCCATCGCTCCGGCGCCCTTTGCGCCAATGTCGGCGGCGACCAGTGGCGCGGCGTGCGGGCTCATGTCCTCCGCGCTGGTCGTGCCGAGAAGAACCATGTCGACATCGGCTGGCTCGCGGTCGGCCTGCCGCAGCGCGGCACGCGCGGCCGTGGCGGCGAACTGGTCCAGGCGCTCACCCTGCGCGGCGACATGCCGTTCCCGAGTGCCTGTACGCCTGCCGATCCACTCCTCGTCGACACCGAGCCGCGCGGCGATTGCAGCGTTCGACACGATCCGCTCCGGCACCGCATAGCCGACTCCCACGAGTGCGACGCCAGGCCCGCTCGGCATTCCATCGCGATGAGACGACATCGAATCCCGAGGTACCGGCAGCACGTCCGCAGTTTAGGGCACAAGTCGCCACCACATCGCACGCCGGTCGCGGCGCGGCGCGGCGGGCTTCCATACGATGGCAGCATGCCTGCCTGCCCAGACTCGACGCGGTCCTGGTTCGTGCGCAGGTTGGGCACTCCCCGGGAAGCGCTGTCCTTCGAGCCGGTGCGACCCCGCGCACCTGGGCGAGGGGAAGCCAGGGTGGCCGTCGCCACGGTCGGGCTGAACTTTCCCGACCTGTTGCTGTGCGCCGGGCGCTACCAGCAGCGGCCGCCGCTACCGTTCTCGCCCGGCTTCGAGGCCGCAGGCACCGTCGTCGAGTCGGGGCAGCGGTCCGCGTTCGCCACTGGCCAGCGCGTTCTCGTCGTGCCGGAACTGCCCGACGGCGCACTGCGGGAGTCATTGACCGTCCCAGACGGGCAACTCTATCCGGTCCCCGACTCCATGCCGCTTCGCACGGCCGCGGTACTGCACATCGCCTACCAAACGGCCCATCTGTCGCTGCATCATCGGGGCAGGCTGCGCGCCGGAGACACGCTGCTTGTCAACGGTGCCGCCGGAGGCGTGGGCTCGGCCGCCGTCCAATTGGGCCGCGCGGCAGGTGCGTATGTCATCGCGACCGCGACCGGCCCCCGCAAGGCCGCCGCCTGCCTACGATCGGGCGCCGACCGTGCCATCGATCTGTCCGGCGACGGCGATCTGGTCGAACAGGTTCGTGCGGCGACCGATGGCCGCGGCGCCGACGTGATTGTCGACGTGGTGGGTGGTGACCTGTTCGACAGGTTGCGCCACTGCGTGGCGTTCGAGGGCCGTATCGTCGTTGTCGGCTTCACCGGCGGCAGCATCGCCACAGCGCCAACCAACCACGTGCTGCTGCGGAACTACTCCGTGATCGGGTTACATCTGGCGGCGTACCGGCGAGAGAACCCGGCGCTGCTGCACACGGTGCACGAC
>JBOHEL010000650.1:0-2640 GCA_050700995.1 Sciscionella sp.
TCCGCCATATCGACCGCGCCGTCCCGACCCACGTAGTCGACGCACAGGTCGAGCATGTGCGCACCATCCCTGGTCTGATCCCGCGCGATCGCGACACAGTCGTCGAGCCGCCCGTCCAGCATCGCCTCCCGGAATGCCTTGGAGCCGTTGGCGTTGGTGCGCTCACCGATCATCAGCACGCTCGCGTCCTGGGCAAACGGCACCGCCTGGTACAGCGAGGACACGCTCGGCTCGATGTGCGGGCGGCGCTGCGACGGCGAGGTGTCCCGCACGGCCTCGGCAACCGCGGACACATGCTCGCCTGTGGTACCGCAGCACCCGCCGACCAGCCTCGCCCCGAACTCGGTCACGAACGCGAGCAGCGCGGCCGCAAGCTCGTCGGGTTGCAGCGGATATACCGCGCCGTCCGGCCCGAGATGCGGCAGCCCCGCGTTCGGCATCACCGAAAGCGGCACGTCGGCATGCTTGGACAGGTACCGCAGGTGCTCGGACATCTCGGTCGGCCCGGTGGCGCAGTTCAGCCCGATCAGGTCGATGCCCAGCGGCCGCAGCGCCACCAGCGCCGCACCGATCTCGGTGCCGAGCAGCATCGTGCCGGTCGTCTCCATCGTGACCTGCGCGATCAGCGGAACCGATCGGCCCTCCGCAACCATCGCCCGCCGCGCCCCGATCAGCGCGCTCTTGGCCTGCAATACGTCTTGGCAGGTCTCCACGAGCACGGCATCCACCCCGCCGGTTAGCAACCCGGCCACCTGCTGCTGGTAAGCGTCCCGCAGCGCCGCGTATGGGGCATGACCCAGCGTCGGCAACTTCGTGCCTGGCCCGACCGAGCCCAGCACGAACCGCGGCGTATCCGGTGTGGCGAACTCGTCCGCCACCTCACGTGCCAGCCGCGCGCCGAGTTCCGAGAGCTCGAAGATCCGATCGACGATGTCGTACTCGGCCAGGTTCGCCAGGTTCGCACCGAAGGTGTTCGTCTCCACCGCATCCGAGCCTGCCTCGAAATAGCCGCGGTGGATCGCGCGCACCACATCGGGGCGCGTCACGTTGAGGATCTCGTTGCACCCCTCCAAACCGGAGAAGTCGTCCAGCGATAGATCCTGCGCCTGTAGGGCGGTGCCCATGGCACCATCGGCCACCAGAACGCGGTTGGCAAGGGCATCCAGGAAGGGTGATCCGGTGGTATCCGACATGCGTACAGCCTACGGAACGCGGCGCGATCGGTCGCGGCCGTAGGGTGGCCCGGTGAGTGATTCCACGCCCGGCAACCCCCGGGAACCGGTGATGGTCGTAGCCTTCGAGGGCTGGAACGACGCGGGGGACGCGGCCAGTACCGCAATCGAACACCTCGAACTCGTCTGGGATGCCAGCCCGCTGACCGAAATGGAGCCCGACGACTACTACGACCTGCAAGTGAGCAGGCCCACAGTCCGCATTGTGGACGGCGTTTCCAGGCGCGTCGAAATGCCGACCACACGCTTGTCGGTCTGCCACCCCGCGGGCGCTGAGTCGGACATCGTGCTGGTGCACGGGCTGGAACCGAACATGCGCTGGCGGACCTTCTGCACCGAGCTGCTCGATGCCGCCAAACAACACCGTGTCGGTACGGTGCTGCTGCTCGGGGCGTTGTTGACCGACACCCCGCACACCCGGCCCGTCCCGGTGACCGGAGCCGCCTACGACGAGGAGTCTGCGGCGAAGTTCCAGCTCACCCGCTCGGAATATCAGGGACCGACCGGCATACTCGGGCTCTTCCAGGACCGTTGCGTGCAAGCGGGCCTGCCCGCCATCTCCTTCTGGGCAGCGATTCCTCATTACGTGTCCCAGCCGCCCGCACCGAAGGCGACCCTCGCGCTGCTGCACCGCATCGAGGACGTGCTCGATATCGAAGTGCCACTCGGCGGGCTGCCGGAGCAGGCCGAGGAGTGGGAGCGGACCGTCAGCGAGATGGCGGAGGAAGACGAGGACGTCCGCGACTACATCCGTGCGCTGGAGGAGCGCGGCGATGAAGAGGAGGAGTCCCTCAGCTCACTGACCGAGACCAGCGGGGAAGCCATCGCCGCTGAGTTCGAGCGCTACCTGCGCCGCAGGGGCCATGGTGGCCACGGCCACGGCAAGGGCGGCGCCCCGGGCCCCACCGGCGCCTGAACCCGCCTGCGGGGTTTGGGTGTCTTCAAGACACCCAAACCTACGCCGCGGTCAATACCTCAGCACCGTCCTCGGTCACCAGCAGGGTGTGCTCGAACTGCGCCGTCCACTTCTTGTCCTTGGTGGTGGCGGTCCAGCCGTCGGCCCACATGTCGTGCTCGATGGTGCCGAGGGTGATCATCGGTTCGATCGTGAAGGTCATGCCCTCTTCGATGAGGTTGGTGTCGCCAGGGTTGTCGTAATGCAGCACCACAAGTCCACTGTGGAACGTGCGGCCGATCCCGTGACCGGTAAAATCGCGCACCACACCGTAGCCGAAGCGCTTCGCGTAAGACTCGATCACCCGCCCGATGACGTTGAACTGCCTGCCCGGCTTCACCGCCTTGATGGCGCGCATCGTGGCCTCGTGCGTGCGCTGCACCAGTAGCTTCGCTTCCTCCGACGCCTCGCCTGCCAGGAAGGTGGCGTTGGTGTCACCGTGCACGCCACCGA
>JBOHEL010000651.1:0-2636 GCA_050700995.1 Sciscionella sp.
GCGCTGGCGGAGCCCTAAGAATCCTACTGGCCGGCAGGTAGGTTACCGGCCAGTAGGATTGCGCCGCTGCCGCGGCTAAACTAGTCCCCATCGGCCTGACTGCGGGCCTTCACCGCCTCGCCGGAGACGACCCATGTACCGCGCGCCGCTCGAGGAACTGCGCTTCGTGCTCGAGGAGCTCCTCGGCATTGGACAACTCGCGGGCTGTCCCGCTCTCGCCGACTACACTGACGAGGTCGGTGCGTCGGTTCTGGAGGAGGCGGCCCGCTTTGGCGAGACCGTCCTCGATCCGCTCAACCGTCCCGCCGATCGCGAGGGCGCGCATTGGACGCCGGAGGGCGTGTCGACGCCGAAGGGCTTCAAGGAGGCCTACCGGCAGTTCGTCAGCGGCGGCTGGCCGCAGCTCGGCCTCGATCCGCGGTTCGGCGGGCAGCGTGTGCCGCAGTCCCTGGGCAGCGCCGTGCAGGAGATCTGGAGCGCGTCCAACCTTTCCTTCGAGCTCTGTCCGATGCTGACCCACGGCGCGGTGCATGCGCTCGAGCTCTGCGGCTCCGAGGCGCAGCAGCGGCTCTTCGTGCCCAGGATGGCAAGCGGCGAGTGGACCGGCACCATGGTGCTGACGGAGCCGCAGGCCGGCTCCGACCTCGCCCTGGTGCGGGCCCGCGCGGTGCCGGAGGGCGATCACTACAGGCTCTTCGGGCAGAAGATCTTCATCACCTTCGGCGAGCACGACTACACCGACAACATCATCCATCTGATGCTGGCGCGGATCGAGGGTGCACCCGCCGGCATCAAGGGCATCTCGCTGTTCATCGTGCCGAAGGTGCTGGTCAACTCCGACGGCTCGCTCGGCGAGCGCAACGAGGTCCGCTGCGCATCCATCGAGCACAAGCTCGGCATTCACGCGAGCCCCACTTGCGTCATGCAGTTCGGCCACGACCGGGGCGCGGCCGGCTCTCTCGTCGGAGAGCCGAATCGCGGCCTCGAGTACATGTTCATCATGATGAACACGTCGCGCCTGGGGGTGGGCGTTCAGGGCTATGCCGTCGGCGAGCGTGCCTTCCAACAGGCGGCGGAGTACGCACGGACGCGCCTGCAGGGCAAGCCGCCGCGCGCGGTCGGTGCCGACCGGCTGCCCATCATCCATCACCCGGATGTCAGGCGCATGCTGTTGACCATGAAGTCCTGCACCGAGGCGTCGCGAGCCCTCGCGCTGTACGCAGGCCAACAGCTGGACCTCGCCGCCCACCATCCGCAAGCCGCGGCGCGCACCGCCGCGCAGGCGCGCGGCGATCTCCTGATTCCGATCGTCAAGGGCTGGTGCACCGAGACCGGCAACGACGTTGCCGCCATCGGCGTGCAGGTCCATGGCGGCATGGGCTTCATCGAGGAGACGGGCGCGGCGCAATACGTCCGCGACGTGCGCATCACCACCATCTACGAGGGAACGACCGGCATCCAGGCGAACGACCTCCTCGGGCGGAAGATCGGCTGCGACCGCGGCGCCGCCATGGGCTCGCTGATCGCCGAGATGCGCCGCGAGCTGCAGGCATTGGAGCCTGCCGGCGATGCGCCGCGAGAGACCCGCGATGCGGCCCTGCAGGCGGTGCGCCTTCTGGAGTCGGCGACCCGATCGCTGGTCACCGACCTGGCGGCCGCCCCGGAGCGCGCGCTGGCCGTGGCGGTCCCCTATCTCAAGCTCTGCGGGCTGGTCACCGGCGGCTGGCTGCTCGCCAAGTCAGCCGCGATCGCCGCCGCCGGCCGCGGCGCAGCGGGCAAGGACTTCTGCCAGTCGAAGATCCGCACCGCCCGTTTCTATGCGAAGCAGGTGCTGCCGCAGGCAATCGGCCTGGCGAAGGTCGTCGAGGAAGGCGCGGCGAGTGTGTTGGAGGCGGAGCCGCAGCGGGTTTGAAGGCGGCTGAGGCCGCCACTGCACTGCGTAACGCATGGCGGAGTGCTTCATTTCTTCGGTCCAGCTTGCTTCAGGATACTGTTGAGCGTGCCAGATGCCCTCGGCCCTCGGTTTGCCAGCTGCGCCCATGACGGCGCACAGGCAAGGTTCCGGCGACCAACGGTCACAGCATCGGCTTTCCGCGGGAGTCATTGTGCTGCGGCGAGGTCCGGTGGAGTGGCTGTTCCTCATGTTGCGCGCATATCGAAACTGGGATTTTCCAAAGGGCATGGTAGAGGCGAATGAAGATCCTTTGACGGCGGCGCGTCGCGAGGTGCGGGAGGAAACGCTGATCGAGGACTTGGAATTCCGCTGGGGTGAGGTGTACAAGGAGACCGAGCGGTACGGGAAGGGGAAGGTTGCCAGGTATTACCTGGCTGCGACGCGGACGGAGAAGATCAGTTTGCCTGTCAACCCGGAGCTCGGGCGTCCAGAGCACAGCGAGTGGCGCTGGGTGGATCGGGACACGGCCCTTTCCCTGGCCTCTGCGAGGTTGCAGCCCATTGTGCGATGGGCCGCCGAAACGATAGGTGTTGCATGACTGTGTGGCACCGGATGAGCCGCTTCGCGATCTCCTTCGCGATGATTGTGCTGACCTGCGTTACTGGCGCTTCGTGGGTTCATGCTGCCTCGGCTGTCACAACCACGGTGACGGATGACTTCGGTAACAAAGTTACCGTCCGCT
>JBOHEL010000652.1:0-2632 GCA_050700995.1 Sciscionella sp.
TGCCGTGTAGTCGAACGAAGCGGGGATCACCGCACACCTCCGGTAGACATCGAACCAAGACCGCCGCCGGCTTCGCCGCCCGTTCCCGCGGTGCCGGAACCACCATGAATCGCCTGCCACACCCGCATCGGCGTACAGGGCATCTCGATGTCGGACACTCCAAGATGCCGCACCGCGTCGAGTACCGCGTTCACCACGGCGGGCGTCGAGGCGATCGTGCCCGCCTCGCCGACACCCTTGACACCAAGCGGGTTGGTGGTCGACGGGGTCTCGGTCCGGTCGGTGGTGAATGACGGCAGATCGGCGGCCGAGGGCAGCAGGTAGTCGGCGAAGGAGCCGTTGAGCAGGGTACCCGACTCGTCGTGCACGGCCTCCTCGAACAGCGCCTGCGCGATGCCCTGCGCCAGCCCGCCGTGCACCTGGCCCTCCACGATCAGCGGGTTGATCACCTTCCCGACATCGTCGACGCACACGTAGGAACGCAACCGCACCCGCCCGGTCTCGGTGTCCACCTCGGTGGCACACAGGTGCGTGCCGTGCGGGAACGAGAAGTTCTCCGGGTCGAACGTCGCCTCGGAGTCAAGGTTCGGCTCAACGCCGTCCGGCAGGTCGTGCGCGGCGAACACCGCGAGCGCCACGTCCGTCAATGCGGTGGACTTGTCGGTACCCCGCACGGTGAACTTGCCCTGCGCGAAATCCAGATCGTCCTCGGAGCACTCCATCACGTGCGCGGCGATGGGCCTTGCCTTGGCGATCACCTTCTCCCCTGCCTTGACCACCGCCATGCCACCGACGGTCAGGGAGCGCGAGCCGTAGGTGTCCAGACCCTTGTGCGAGGACTGGGTGTCACCGTGCAGGATCTCAATGTCGTCGAACGGCACGCCGAGCTGGTCGGCGACGATCTGGCTCCACGCCGTCTCGTGGCCTTGGCCGTGCGCCGAGGAGCCGGTGACGACCTCCACCTTGCCGGTCGGCAGCATCCGGATGGCGGCGTGCTCCCAGCCGCCCGCACCGTAGTCGAGCGAGCCGAGCACCCGTGACGGCGCCAGCCCGCACATTTCGGTGAAAGTGGAGACGCCGATGCCCAGCTGCACCGGATCGTGGCTCTCCCGGCGCGCCGCCTGCTCGGAGCGCAGAGCCTCGTATCCGAACAGCTGCTTGGCCTTCTCCGTTGCCGCCTCGTAGTTGCCCGAGTCGTAGGTCAGAGTGGAGACCGTGGTGAACGGGAACTCCTCGTGCTTGATCCAGTTCTTCTCCCTGACCTGCATCGGGTCGAGTTTCAGCTCGGTGGCCAGCTCGTCCATCATTCGCTCGATACCGAAGGTGGCCTCCGGGCGACCGGCGCCGCGGTAAGCGTCCGTCGGCACCTTGTTGGTGAACACGTTGGTACAGGCGAAGTGATATGCCGGGATCTTGTAGATCGCGTTGAACATGAAGGCGCCGAGGATCGGCACGCCCGGTGTTACCAGCCGGAGGTAGGCACCCATATCGGCGAGCAACTCGACTTTCAACCCGGTGATGGTGCCGTCGCGGCGGGCCGCCATCGTCAACCGCTGGATCTGGTCACGGCCGTGATGCCCGGCGAGCATCGACTCGCTGCGGCTCTCGGTGTACTTGACCGGCTTACCAAGCCGCCTGGCCACCAGGAACGCGATGACCTCCTCCGGGGTCACCTGCAGCTTGCCTCCGAAGCCTCCGCCGACATCCGGCGCGATCACCCTGATCTTGTGCTCCGGCACGCCGAGGCTCATCGCCAGCATCAGCCGCAGGATGTGCGGCACTTGGGTCGCCGACCACATTGTGAGCTGCTCGCTGGTCGGGTCCACAACGACCGACCGTGGTTCCATGAATCCGGGAATCAGACGCTGCTGGCGGAACTTGCGGCGCACCACCACTTCTGCCTCGCTGATCGCCTGCTCGACGTCCCCGCCGCTGCCTGCCTCCGCCGAGTCGAAAATCCATGTCGCGCTGGAGTTCGTACCGAGGTCGTCGTGCACCAGGTCGGCGCCGTCGGCGATCGCCGCCTCCATATCCAGCACCACGGGCAGCTCGTCGTAGTCGACGTCGATGCCTTCCAGCGCGTCGTGCGCCTCGTAGCTGCTGCGGGCCACCACCACCGCAACCGCTTCGCCTGCGAAGTTCACCTGGTCTACCGCCAGCGAGGGGGCGTTCGGAGTCTTCATATCGGGGGTTATCGGCCACGCGCACGGCAGGCTGCCCTGCTCGTCAGCGACGTCCGCACCGGTGAACACGGCGACCACACCCGGCATCTGCTTGGCCGCCGACACGTCAAGCGCGGTGATCCGCGCATGTGCGACGGGGCTGCGCAGGATCGCCAGGTGCAGCATCCCCGGCAGCGTGATGTTGTCCGTCCAGCGGGTACGGCCCACGATCAAGCGCGCGTCCTCCTTGCGCAGCCGCGCCCTGCCTACCTCTGGTTCGACGGTGGCCGTCATCGCACGCCTCCCGCTGTCTCGCTGGTGCCCATCTTCCGCGCCGCGTCCTGCACCGCACGCACGATATTCTGGTATCCGGTGCACCGGCACAAGTTGCCTTCCAACCCGTGGCGCACCGCCTGCTCGTCGGGATCAGGGTTCTCCGCGAGCAGGTCGATCGACTGCATGATCATGCC
>JBOHEL010000653.1:0-2627 GCA_050700995.1 Sciscionella sp.
GCCACCTCAGATATCTCGTCCATCGACGTATCGTGATAGCCCGACGCCGAGAACACTCGCACCGCCGCATCGAGAATCTGCCGCTCCCGCACTTCCCGCGGCAGCCGCCTCGACCGCATTGGCACCCCGTCCGTCACATGCGCTCCAATCCAGTGGATCTATCCCCGTGCGGGGTATCCTCGGTCCTTGTCAACTTTATCTACTCTTGAGTAGAATTACTCTCAGTAGGTAAGAGAGGTGGTGCAATGTCCATCCCTGATCCCAACCTAGCGGCATTGGGACAGCTCGAACCGCGCCAGCTTCTGGAACTTCTGGACCAGCTCGACCCTACCGACCATCTGATCGCCGAACTCGACATCGACGCGGTGCTCGGCACGCTCGATCCTGGCAAGCTCAACCGTGAGGAACTCGTCCACCTGGTTTCCCGCCTGAACGAACTCGCCGCGGCAGGCGCCGACCTCGACCTTTCCAAGGCCAGTCCGCAGAACTTCGCGCGCCTGGTAACCCGCGCCTCGAAGGACCAGATCGAAGGCTTGCTCTCGCAGCCGCAGCTTCGCGGCAGGATCCTGGACGAGATCTTCCGCCGGATGACGGATCACTACCGTTCCGAACGAGCGGCTTCGGTCAAGGCGGTGGTGCACTGGCGATTAACCGGTGGCAGCGACGAGGGGGGATACGACCGCTACGAGAGCATCATGGAGAACGGCACATGCGACGCGCACCACGAGCGCACGCGCGAGCCTCGCGTCACCGTGACGCTGAATCCGGCCGACTTCCTGAAGCTGGTCACCAGCAACGCCTCGGCGCCGATGCTGTTCCTTACGGGGAAACTCAAGGTCAAAGGTGATCTCGCGTTCGCGGCGGGGATGGTCGGGCTATTCGATCTGCCGAGGGCGTGAGGCGCCATCGACATCGACGTGATCGTGCGGGCGGTTGACCCGTCGAAACTCGACGCCCGGTCCTTCGTGCAGCTGCTGGAAGTGTTCGACGCACTGGCCAAGGCCGATACCGGGATCGATCTGTCAACAGTCGAGACCGCCACACTGGTCACGTTGATCGGCCGAGCGTCGAACGAGCAGCTCGCCGCCCTCGGCCAGTCACCGGCGGCCCGCAACCTGGTGTTCGGCGAGGTCTTCCTCAGGATGAAACAGCACCTGCGGGCGGACAGGGCCGCGTCGGCTGACGGCGTCATCCGCTGGCGGATCTCCGGCGGCACCGGCGAGGACGGCTACGACAGGTTCCACACCGTTATCTCCTCGGGGGACTGCCTGACCACTGTCGAGTGCGATGAGCAACCGCTTGTCACGCTAACGCTCACGCCGGTCGATTTCCTGCGGCTGACCACGGGGACCGGGAGCGTCGCGACGATGGTGGCCGCGCGCAGGCTCAAGATACGCGGCGACCTGCGCTACGGGATACGGATAAGCGGCCTTTTCGACATCCCCAGACCCCGCAAGAAGACGGCATGAGGCTCACTGGCCTTGGTCGATGATCGGGTGGATGACCCGGTGCGGTTCGGAGTCCTCGTAGCGCTCGGAAACAACCTCGCCCTCGACGACGGTCGCACCGCCGAACCTGCGAGAGGTCGCGCGACGTTCCAGCCTGCGCAGCCACGCCCTGTGTAGCAGACCCCGACTCGGCGGCAGCAGCAGCAGCAAGCCGAGCGCATCGCTGATGAATCCGGGGATGAGGATCAGTAAGCCGCCGACCGCGATGAGCATGCCGCCGGTGACCTCACGATGGGCCGAACCGCCTGCCCTCGCCGTGGCCATCGCTGAGCGCACCGCCTTGCCGCCCTCCCGCCGCGCCAGCCACGACCCGAACACCGCACCGCCGATGAGCAGCACGATCGTCCACAGCACGCCGACTGCCGAAGCGACCGCCCAGACAGCGGCCACCTCCGCGATCACGTAGAGCAAGAATACGAGTGCCACATCCCTATCAACGCACGGGCCGCCTGTTTTGCTCCCGCCCGTGAGTACTTTCGACGGCTATAGCCATCGAAAGTACTCACGGCTCAGCACCGCGTGTCAGTAGGTGATCGCGGTGGCCGGGTCGGCGAGCAGCGCGCCGACATCGGCGAGGAACCGCGAACCCTGCTGGCCGTCAACCACCCTGTGGTCGAAGCTCAACGCGAGTTGGCACACCATGCGCGGCATCACTTGCCCCTTCACCACCCACGGCATATCACGGATCGCGCCGAAAGCGAAGATCGCGGACTCTCCGGGATTGATGATCGGGGTGCCGGTGTCGACCCCGAACACGCCGACATTGGTGATCGTGATCGTCCCGTTGAGCATGTCGCCAGGTGCCGTCTTGCCGTCCCTCGCGGTCGTGGTCAGCTGACCGAGCGCGGCCGCAAGATCCCGCAGTGACATGCCGTCGGCATCCCGCACCTTCGGCACCACCAGCCCGCGCGGGGTGGCTGCCGCGATACCCAGGTGGACATAGTCCTTATAGACGATCTCCCCAACCTGCTCGTCCCAGGCGGCGTTGACGTCGGGAGTGCGGCGCACCGCGAGGCAGATCGCCTTCGCCGCGAACGCCAGCGGGGTGAGCTTCACATCGGAGAACTCGGGCGTGTTCTTCAGCTTCGCCCGCAGCTCCATCATTGGAGTGACATCTAG
>JBOHEL010000654.1:0-2627 GCA_050700995.1 Sciscionella sp.
TGCCGTCTCGACGCCATGCTGTTGACCCGGAAAGGGATGACCGCCTTGAGCGGACAACCAGCGGATGCGATGGAATCGCTCTACCCGTTCCTCTACGCGGAGTCGGTCGATGTCGACGCCGTACTCGCGCAGGTCCGCCAGTCCACCGCGGACAAGGCCGCCGAGATCGTGGCGTTACGCCGCGAGGTGCACCAGCGCGACGGGGCGCGGCTGGTGGAGTGCGCGTCCGCGATGGCGGAACGGTTCCGCGCCGGTGGCAGGCTTTTCGCTTGTGGTAACGGTGGCAGTTCTACCGATGCGCAGGATGTCGCGACGCAGTTCATGAACCCGCCTGCCGGGACAGCGCCCATGCCGGCTTTCGCGCTCACGGGTGATATCGCGGTGGTCACCGCGTTGAGTAACGACATCGGTTTCGACGTGGTGTTCTCCCGGCAGATCGGCGCGTTCGGCAAGGCCCATGACATAGCGATGGGCCTGTCGACAAGCGGAAACTCGGACAACCTCCTGCGTGCCTTCGACGAGGCCAGCAGGCGCGGCATGCTGACGGTCGGCATAGCCGGTTACACCGGCGGCAAGATGGCCGAACTGGACAGCATCGATTACCTGTTCGTCGTCCCTTCTCCTTCGGTGCACCGGATCCAGGAGGCGCAGACGACGATCTATCACGCGCTCTGCGAACTGACGGCGTGTGAATTGACGGCCGCACCCTCGCAGGCGGCCACCGAGTAATTGTGGATTGACCGCGCCAGCCGTGGTCGGGAGGGTGAGAAATCGTGTCAACGACCGCAGAGACGGCATCGAGCACGCAGCAAGAAGAAGAGCAGCCGATTCACGTGTTGTGGATCAACGCCGGCCTCAGTTGTGACGGGGATTCGGTGGCGCTGACCGCTGCTACCCAGCCCAGCATCGAGGAAGTGGTGCTCGGTGGCCTTCCCGGCCTGCCGAAGATCCAGGTGCACTGGCCGCTCATCGATTTCGAATGTGGTCCGGAGCAGGGTGCGGACAACTTCATCGAATGGTTCCACAAGGCGGACCGGGGCGAGCTGGAACCCTTCGTACTCGTAGTCGAGGGATCTATCCCGAACGAGGCGATCAACGGCGAGGGCTACTTCGCGGCATTCGGCAATAATCCGGATACCGGTCAGCCCATGACTACCAGTGAGTGGCTGGATCGCTTGGCGCCGAAGGCGCTTGTCGTGCTTGCCGTCGGCACCTGCGCTACCTATGGCGGTATTCACGCGATGGCGGGAAACCCGACGGGCGCCATGGGCGTGCCTGACTATCTCGGCTGGGGCTGGAAGTCCAAGGCGGGTATCCCGATAGTGTGCGTCCCCGGCTGCCCGATCCAGCCGGACAATCTCTCGGAGACCATCACCTACCTGCTGTACCAGGCGTCAGGACAGGCACCGATGATCCCGCTAGACGAGCACCTGCGCCCCAAGTGGCTATTCGGCGCCACGGTCCACGAGGGCTGCGACCGTGCCGGGTACTACGAGCAGGGCGTGTTCGCCAGCGGTTACGGCACACCGGAATGTCTCGTCAAAATCGGTTGCTGGGGCCCCGTTGTCAAGTGCAACGTTCCCAAGCGGGGCTGGATGAACGGCATCGGCGGCTGCCCGAACGTCGGCGGTATCTGCATCGGCTGCACTATGCCGGGCTTCCCAGACAAGTTCATGCCGTTCATGGACGAGCCACCCGGTTCCAAGGTCTCGGCGGCCGCAAGTGGTGCCTACGGAGCGGTGATCCGCAGGTTGCGCAAGATCACCGAGAAGAAAGCTGACACCGAACCGCGCTGGCGCACGAAGGGGCGCGAGCTGCAGACCGGCTATCGGTCCAACTGGTAATCGCCCCCGACAACGGAAAGGCCTGACGATGACAACGGCGTCGCGCAAGAAGGCGAAGCACAGCGACAGTGAGAACCTCGTCGAGATGTCCTGGGACCCGATCACCAGGATCGTGGGGAGTCTCGGTATCTACACGAAGATCGACTGGGCGCAGAAGAAGGTCGTGGAGTGCTACAGCACGTCCTCGGTGTTCCGTGGATACAGCATCTTCATGAAGGACAAGGACCCTCGAGACGCGCACTTCATCACCAGCCGGATCTGCGGCATCTGCGGTGACAACCACGCGACCTGCTCGGTATACGCCCAGAACATGGCCTACGGCGTCAAGCCGCCGCACCTCGGTGAGTGGATCATCAACCTTGGTGAGGCCGCGGAGTACATGTTCGACCACAACATCTTCCAGGAGAACCTGGTCGGGGTGGACTACTGCGAGAAGATGGTCGGTGCGACCAACCCCGGAGTACTGGAACTCGCGAAGAACACCGAGGCGCCGCACGCCGGAGACCACGGCTATCGGACGATCGCCGACATCATGAAATCGCTGAACCCGCTTGAGGGCGAGTTCTACCGGGAAGCCCTCAAGGTGAGCCGGGAGACCAGGGAGATGTTCTGCCTCATGGAAGGCAGGCACGTGCACCCTTCGACGCTGTATCCCGGTGGCGTCGGGACGGTCGCCACGGTGCAACTGTTCACCGACTACCTGACAAGGCTGATGCGGTACTGCGAATTCATGAAGCGCGTGGTGCCGATGCACGACGACCTGTTCGACTTCTTCTACCAGGC
>JBOHEL010000655.1:0-2624 GCA_050700995.1 Sciscionella sp.
GGTTACCTCGCACATGACGCCGACACCGTGCAGTTGTACCTACAGGAGACCCTGACCTTCCTGTGCTACACCGCCGAGGCGTCGGTTTGCCTTGGCTCGTAGCCGGAATAAAACCGCCGCCGCAGCGCGCATCAGGTGCCGTTCGGCAGCTCGAACGACGCGATGAGGTGGCCGATATCGCGGCGGCGCGAGTTGGCAGGCCAAACTACCCAGGTGCGGCGCACCAACGGCTGGCCAACTAACGGAGCCCACGTCACGTTGTCGGGCAGCGGTCGCAGCTGGTTCTCCGGTGCGAGCGTGAAGGCGCGTCCGCCGCTTACAGCGGTGAACTTTACAGCGGCGATCAGTTCCTGATCGTCGGGCGCGGCTAGGCCGATGTCGATGCCATGGCTGCGCAGGACGCCCGTCAGCTCGTCGTACCAGGCCGGACTGCCTGAGCGTGGAAAGCCCACCCACTGCAGTGCACCCAATTCGTCGAGCCGGACCCCGTCGGGGCCAACCAACCGAGCGGCTGCCGCCGATTCCAGGAGCACTCCGAGGTTTTCTCGACCCACGAGCAAAGCGTCGAATTCCGATCCGGCGGGGCGTTCACGCACCAGACCCACGTCGAGTTCATTGCTGCGCAAGGCAGCAAATTGCGCGGCCGTCGATAGGTGACGCGGAACTACCCGCGTCTTTGGGGACTCGGCCGAGAATTTAGCGAGCGCTCTGGGCAGCACGTCGGGATCCACCTCCAGGGGGATGCCCAGCCTGATGACGCCGCTCGCTTCGGTGCCGTAGCTGTCCATCGTCCGCACGGCCTGGTGGTAGCGAGCCAGAACTGCACGGGCCTCTCCGAGCAACGTCGTGCCCGCTTCGGTTGGCCGTACGCCAGTGCTGGTGCGCTCCAACAGCTTGACCCCGATCTCACGTTCGAGGGCCATCACCGTCTGCGATAGCGCCGACTGGCTCACATGCAGTCGACGCGACGCCGCCGACATGCCGCCTTCCTCCACGACGGCCACAAAGGCGCTAAGTTCCCGCAACTCCATAACTCTTGGCCGTCCGACGACGCCAACTAACTATCGGCTCAGCTTATAGCCGCCATCTTTGGCCCGCGAGGCGCGCCGGCGACTTCCCGTCGCACCCCGGACGCCAATAGGGCCCATAAGCCGAGCCGATAGCCCCGTTGGAGGGGATGGAATTAAATGGGTGCACGCCGGTGCTATGTGCAGCGACATCCATAGATTCATCGAGGAGGCAGTTCCGATGCTAACGACTCTTGAAGGTTCGACCGCATTGGTCACCGGCGCCACCGCGGGGATCGGCCGCGCGGTCGCATTGCAACTCGCTGAACTCGGCGCCAATGTGGTGGTACACGGGCGCAGTGCCGAACGCGGCGGCAAGGTGGTCCAGGAGGTCCAAAATTCCAGGGGGAAGGCACGTTTCATCGCTGCCGATCTCGCCGACGCCGACGACGTGCGCCGCCTGGCGATCGAAGCGGGCCCGGTCGACATCTTGATCAACAACGCCGGTGTCTATAAATTCGGCGCGACCGCCGACACCGACGATGCATTCTTCGACGAGCACGTCAACCTCAACCTGCGCGCCCCCTACATTCTGGTGCAGCAGTTAGTGCCGGGTATGGTCGCGCGGGGCAACGGCGTCGTCGTGAACCTCAGCACCGTCGCCGCCACCATTCCGGCCCAGGCGGGCGGCATATACGGTGCCACCAAGGCCGGCGTGGAACTGCTGACCCGTGTTTGGGCCGACGAGTTCGGCCGGTCCGGGGTACGGGTAAACGCGGTGCAAGCCGGGCCGACCGAAACCCCCGGAACCGCCGTCACCCCCGGCCTGACCGATGGTCTCGGCGCCCTCACCACGCTCGGCCGGGCCGCGAAGGCCGACGAAATCGCCAACGCGATAACGTTTCTGGCTTCCCCGGCCGCCAGCTACATCAACGGCGCAATCCTGCAGGCCACTGGCGGACAACTGGCGATCGCCCCGTAGCGTTCGCGCATTCATGTCGCTGGGCATCGCAAAGCGAGCGGCGGGCCGCCCTCGCACCACTGAATCGAGGTCTTCATGCCAAATAAGGTGCTGGTCACCGGTGCAAGCGGCTTGCTGGGGGTTGCCGCGATCGAGAAGTTCCTGTCCGCGGGCTGGGAGGTAGTCGGGGTCTCGCGTCGCAAGCCCGAGCTATTCAGCGGCCGGGACATCGAGTTTCTGTCGGTCGACCTACAGGACCACGAAGCGGCGCGCGCTGCATTCGAGCCGGTGACCGATATCACTCACATCGCCTACACGGCAATCCATGAGGAGCCGGAACTGGTCGCCGGCTGGTCGAGCAAAGAACAAATCGAGACCAACAACGCGATGTTGCGCAACGTCGTAGAACCGATCTTGGGTAACGCCACCAACTTTCAGCACATCAGCACCATGCAGGGGACGAAAGTCTACGGCGTGCATCTGCACCCGATCCCCATCCCCGCGCGCGAACGCGACCCGCGTGACCCGCATGACAACTTTTTCTTGGATCAAGAAGACTATGTCCGAGGAATGGGCGCCAAGCACGGCTTCACTTACACGGCCCTGCGCCCGCAACTTGTCACCGGACCCACACCTGGTGCGTTGAATGTGATTCC
>JBOHEL010000656.1:0-2620 GCA_050700995.1 Sciscionella sp.
GCACCTCGCTCGTCAGCCCCGCCGCCCATCCGAGCGGCAGCGGCCTGGCCACACCCAGTCCGTCTCATCACACCGGCACCACCTCCGCGGCCAGTGCTAATCCGGCCCCACCAACAAATAGGCACCAGGGTTACACCCCTCGCGTGGCGATCCGCATTCCTGGCAGGCTGGATCGTGTTTACCTGCAGCCGGGTCGCTCGTTCACGGGAAACCGAATTGCTCGTCGGAGGAGATCATGAGGACGGATCGAAATCCGGTGTCCCCGCGTGCTGGTTCTTCATGGGCTTCTACGGGGTATGCGTCGTCGTGACCTACGTGGTCTACCTGCGCAGAGCAGCCACCGCAACGACGTCGGAGCAGCCGCGGCTGGCGTACGCCCGGGTGTGACGAACGCGATGCGCGGGCGCTGGGGTCGACCGCCGGATGGGCCGGCATTCGGTGTCAGCGCTGCAGGAGGTAGTTGGCGACCCACGCGCGAGTGCGCGCTGGAACTCGACGCGCCGCTCAGGGGTTGTGTGCGAATCGTTGAGTGATCAGCGCGAGAGCAGTAGCCGGTTCTCCCCGCCGGCGGGCGAGGTACCGTCGCCGGATCGAGTGAAACTCGCGCTGGGCGATGCGTAGGGCGGGGACTTGGGTGGCGAGGTGCATTTGGTAGCGCCAGGGCGGCTGGGCCCCTTGGCGCCCCGACATCGAGTAGGCGAAAGCCACGGCGTCGCGGTCGAGGTAGCGGTCGGCCCGTTCGAACCAGGCCATGCTGGTGCGCGCCGCGGCTTGGATCGGCCGCAGCGCTGCGCGGCCTCGCTGGTCGTAGTCCTGCAACGCCGCCGACAGATCCTCATGTTCGTAAACGCTCTGGGCGAGCATGACCGCGTCGATCATCGCCAGCCTGGTACCGGACCCGAGGGTGAAGTGAGTGGTGTGGGCAGCGTCGCCGATGAGTACCTGGTTGTCGTGGTACCAGGTCTTGTTGGTCACCTGGGTAAAGCGCAGCCACCGTGCCGGCTCACCACGGGACTGACTGATCAGCGCATGACCGTCGAGGGCGTGCTCGAAGATCTTCTCCAGCAGCCGGGCGCTGTCCTCGCTGCCCAGCGAGTCGAACCCGAGTGCCTGCCAGGTCGCCTGGGCGCACTCCACGATGCAGGTGCTGATCCCGGCGCTGGAGGGATAGGCGTGGAACCAGACCCACCCCGCTGAGGTCTGTTCGAAGGCGAAGGTGAAGCTGTCGAAGACCTTGTCGGTGCCCAGCCAGATGTAGGGGTTCCCGCCGATGTCCACACGGGCCCCGAACTGGTCGCCGTGGCGTTGTCGCACCCGGCTGTTCGCGCCCTCGGCCACCACGACGAGCTCGGCGTCGGCGGTAGCGGAGGGATCATCGACCTCGGTGCAGTACTGGACGTCGACGCCGAGTTCGATCGCGCGCTGGGCGAGGATGTCCAGCAGCGCCGCGCGGCCCACGCTGAAGCCGTACCCGGGTAGATAGGCCGTTTGCTCGCTGCGCAGGATCACACGCTGCTCCTGCCACAGGACGGATGCGGCACGCACCGCGCGCGCGCTGTCGAGGTCGTTGCGGAACAGCATGTCCAGCAGGTCGTCCCAGTACACCACCCCCCAGCCGTAGGTGGCGCCGGCGGGATCGCGTTCGATGACGGTGATCTCGTGGCCGGCGTCGCGCAGCTTCGCCGAGATGGCGAAGTAAAACCCGGCCGGTCCACCGCCGATGCACACGATTTTCATGTCGATGCTCCATTCAGTGCAGTCTGAGCCCCTATCCCGGTGAGCATTGGCGGGTGGTGGAGGCGGTAGAGGTGCGCGTAGTGGTTGTTGTTGGCCAGGAGTTGGGCATGCGTACCGGTTTCGGTGATGTGGCCGGCTTCGAGGTAGAGGATGTGGTCGGCGTCGGCGACGGTGAGCAGGTTGTGGGAGATGACGATGGTGGTGCGCCCGGTGATCAGGCGGCGTAAGGGGGTGAGGATGCGTTGGGCGGCGTCGGCATCGAGGCTGGTGGTGGGTTCGTCCAACAGCAGGATGGGGGCGTCGCGGATCATGGCGCGGGCGATCGCGATGCGTTGGCGCTGCCCACCGGAGAGCAGCCGCCCGCGTTGCCCCACCCGGGTGTCATAGCCGTTTGGCAGGGTGGTGATGAAGTCGTGGGCGTCGGCGGCGATGGCCGCGGTGATCAGTTGGCCACGGGTGGCGTCGGGGCGTCCGGCGCGGATGTTGTCGGCGATGGTGCCATCCAGCAGCAGGGTTTCCTGCAGCACGATGGCGATGTTGGCGCGCAGTTCCTCGGGGTCCAGGTCCCGCAGGTCGTAGCCATCCAGGGTGATCCGTCCGGCGGTGGGGTCATAAAACCGCAGCAGCAGTTTGAGCAGGGTGGTTTTGCCGGCGCCACTGGTGCCGACGATGGCAGTGGTGTGCTCGGGTAGCGCGGTGACGCTGAGGTCGGTCAGAACGTCGGTTGCGGTGTCGGGGTAGGCGAAGCTGACCTGCTCTAGGCGCAGCGTTCCGCGGGCCCGTCCTAACGGGATGGGGTGCGCGGGTGCGGTCACGGCGGAGTGCTGGTCGAGCAGCTCGATGATGCGTTCGGCGGCCGCCGAGGCAGCGAACAGGGAGGTGG
>JBOHEL010000657.1:0-2581 GCA_050700995.1 Sciscionella sp.
ATCTGGCGTTCACGTTCCGCCCTGGGCATTCGCTTGCGGCGCACGGGCTTGGTATCTGGGGCTGGCATCACAACACAGCAGTCTACGGGATCGCGCTCAAGATTTACTAAAAGTAAGCTACTAATAGAAAGTTACTCGTAGTAAGATGATGTGAGTAGCAGCGAGAGGATGGTTCCGCAATGGGCAAGCGCACGACGGTCGACGTGGTCATCATCGGTACCGGGTTCTCGGGACTCGGCATGGCGATCCAACTGAAGAAGTCGGGCAGAGACGACTTCGTGATGCTGGAGAAGGCGAACGAGGTCGGTGGCACCTGGCGGGAGAACACCTATCCCGGTTGCGCCTGTGACGTGCAGTCCCATATGTACTCGTTCTCCTTCGAGCAGAACCCACAGTGGAGCCGTACTTTCTCCCGCCAGCCCGAACTGTTCGGTTATCTCAAGGATGTCGCGGACAAGTACCGCCTGCGTCGCCACATCGACTTCGGTGTCGAGGTCACCGGTGCCCGCTACGACGAGGAGGAGCAGCGCTGGCACGTGAGCACCGCAGCCGGTGAGACCTATCTCGCACGAGCCGTGGCGTCAGGCGCCGGTGCACTGCACATCCCGCAGGTGCCAGATCTTCCCGGCCTGGCTCGCTTTGCGGGCAAGACCTTCCACTCCGCGCAGTGGGACCACGAATACGACCTGCGCGGCAAGCGGGTAGCGGTGATCGGCACCGGAGCCAGCGCCATCCAGTTCGTGCCACAGATCGCGGGCGAGGTAACGCAACTGCACCTGTTCCAGCGCACGCCGCCGTGGGTGATGCCCAAGCCGGATCGTCCGGTGCCTGCGTGGCTGCGCTGGACGTTCAGCCGCCTGCCCTTCACACAGCATGCCTACCGCAGCGCCCTGTACTGGTCGCGTGAGGCGACCGTCCCGGGGTTCAACGGCATGGCGCCGCAGCTGATGAAGGTCGCGGAACGTATCGCGCGTCGCAGGCTCGCACACCAGGTCGCAGACCCCGCGGTGCGTCGCAAGCTCACCCCCGACTACTCCCTCGGCTGCAAGCGGGTGTTGCTGTCCAACGACTACCTGCCGACGTTCAACCGCGACAACGTCCACGTGGTGAACGACGGCATTGCTGAGGTGACCGAGCACAGCGTGATCGCGGCCGACGGTACGGAGACGGAGGTCGACGCGATCATCTTCGGCACCGGGTTCAAGGTCATCGATGCGCTGGAACACCTCGAGTTCATCGGACGCGACGGCGCGAACCTCGGCAAACAGTTCGCGGAGAAGGGGCTGCAGACCTACCTCGGCATCAACGTCGCAGGCTTTCCCAACCTGTTTCTGCTGCTCGGCCCCAACACCGGGCTCGGCCACAACTCAGTGGTGTTCATGATCGAGCAGCAGGCACGGTACGTGGTGGCCTGCCTCGACCTGCTCGAGCGCAGGTGCGCCTCGACCATGGATGTGCGACCGCGCGCCGAGCAGCGGTTCAACGCCGACATTCAGCGAAAGCTGAACCGCAGCGTGTGGGTGCGTGGCGGCTGCACCAGCTGGTATCTCGACGCCCAGGGTGTCAACCGCACGCTGTGGCCGGGCTCGACCTGGAACTACTGGCGCAAGACGCGCAGCGTGGACACCGGGGCGTACGAGTTCGCCTCGTAGGTTCAGCTCAGCGCTTGCAGCCGACGGATCAGGTCGACGGTGCTCAGCCCGCACAGTTCGGCCAGACGCTCCAGCGCGGCGGCGTCCAGCGCCACATCGCGTATCGCGGAGCCGCCGTTCTCCACCAAGCGGCCGGCAGCCCACCGCCGGAACGGCGCCAGCTCGGGTGCTTCGCTCGCGGTCACCGCGCTGAGGCTGACCAGGATACGTCCGGGAGGGGATTCGGCGAAGATCTTCCGATGTACGCGTTCCAGCAACTCGTGCGGCGGTAGTCCGAGCGCGAGGCACAGTTCGGCCAGCCTCACCACCGAGCACTGCCTCGTTCCGAGCTCATAGGTCGCCAAGGTCTGCAGGGACACCTCGTGGTGCAGGTGTCCCTGCAGGTCCTTGCGTGTCCAACCACGTTCCTTACGTACCTTGCGCAACTCGTCGCCGAGCGTGCGCTGGTATACCGCCGCGTCGATATGCACTCCTCACCGCCTCCGCCTCAGTGTCGGGTGGCACCGGCGAGCTCCATGCTGCCGCCGGCCGTTGGCCCCCCCCGGGGTGTGGCCGGCCCACCTGCAGGTGAGACGCAGCGTGGGTGTGGTCGTGACGCGGTGTTCGAAACTGGATCGGAGATACCACCCGCAACGGGGAAATTCTGCCCAGGGTGTTGCCCTGGGTCGGCGTTGTGGCCTGATCAGTTGACGCAGGCCGGGCCGCTACCGCTGTCGGTAATCGGGTTTTGGGTCGGATGCGCTGGTGCGTTGCTCGTGGTGCTCGCTGACCCTGCGGAGGTCTCACCGCCGGTGGATCCTGGACCTGTGTAGCCGGTACCGAGGAAGACCCGCACATGACCGGTGGTGATGCTGTCGTCCTGTTCGAGCGTCATATTCCCGCCGAGTGCCTTCGCCACCTGCGCCGCATGGTTTTTCTGCCCGGAGGGG
>JBOHEL010000658.1:0-2574 GCA_050700995.1 Sciscionella sp.
GTGGCGGTACCGAGCCGGACTCGTCCTGCCCCCCTGCAGTGGCGCTCGGCGTGACGACCACGCGCACATCCCTGCCTTCCAGGCGGACGTCGACCACATGGTCGTCCAGGTTCGCGGTGACCTCGGCGGCGAGGTCGGACAGTGCGTTCATCAGCGCTAGCCGGGCCGCCGGTTCCAGGGCGGCCGACAGTACCGCCGCGGTGCGCCGGGTATCTGCGTCACCTGCGGAGGCCGCGGTGGTGAGATTCTCGCGGAGCGAGGAGAGATACGGTGTCAGATCCATGACGCCACTATGACACCACATATGACGTCAGTCAAGCCAGGGTTTGCGCATACTATGACGTCGCAGCGACGTCAGCACTGTGGTACCAGGATTGTCGGAGGTTCGGGATACGCTCAGCTCCGCGCGAGTGCGATCGAGAGGGGTAGCAGTGACAGACACGGTGTCGCCGAAGGTTCAGCTGGTCGCGAAGACCGAGTTCTTCCCACCGGAGGACGTGCCATGGTCCACCGACGCCGACGGTGGGCAGGCGCTGGCGGAGTTCGCAGGCCGCGCGTGCTACCAGTCGTGGAAGAAGCCGAATCCGGCAACGGCGACCAACACCGGCTACCTGCGGCACATCCTCGAGGTTGGCCATCTCTCGGTGCTGGAGCACGGCTCGGTCAGCTTCTATATCACCGGTATCTCCCGATCGCTGACGCACGAACTGATCCGGCACCGGCACTTCTCCTACTCGCAGCTCTCGCAGCGCTACTTTCCGGAGAAGAACGCGAGGATGGTGGAGCCCGATGCGATCGCCGCCGATCCCGAGCTGCACGCCAAGTTCCTCGCCGCCGCCGAGGCCAGTGTCACCGCCTACACCGAACTGCTGGAGGGCCTGCAGGAACGGTTCGCCGATGTGTCGAACGGGACTCTGCGTCGCAAGCAGGCGCGACAGGCCGCGCGCGCGATCCTGCCGAACGCCACCGAGACCCGCGTCGTGGTGACCGGCAATTATCGGGCATGGCGGCATTTCGTGGCGATGCGCGCCAGCGAGCATGCCGATGTCGAGATCCGCGCGCTGGCCGTGGAGTGCCTGCGCCAGCTGCAGAAAGCCGCGGCCAACGTATTCGCCGATTTCACGATCTCAGCGCTCCCGGACGGTACCGAAGTGGCATCCAGCCCATTCGTCACCGAGGGCTGACGCGGCGGTCCCGGCGCAGGCACTGACGTGTTCGTGCGTAGCTGCGAGTACTCGGTGCTGCATTTCCCGCCGCACACGCGGTTTCCGCAACCTCCTGTGCAGGTCGATACCAATCCGGCTAGAAGTAAGCGGCTTCATTGCTCCGCCGCCTGTGCTTGTCGTCTTACTTCTTGTCTCCTTGCTACGTGGGTCAACCCCAGGGTGTTCTCCGTAGGATTTTCACAAGACTTTGCGCAGAAACGCGATTGTGCGTTCCTGGCGGGGGTTCGTGAGCACTTCGGACGGCGTACCCTCCTCAACGATCATTCCGTCGTCCATGAAGATGACGCGGTCGGCCACTTCGCGGGCAAACCCGATCTCGTGGGTCACGACCACCATGGTCATCCCTTCCCTTGCCAGGCCCCTCATCACGTTGAGCACTTCGCCGATCGTTTCCGGGTCCAGCGCCGAGGTGGGTTCGTCGAAGAGCATCACCGTGGGCCGCATCGCCAGCGCGCGGGCTATCGCTACGCGCTGCTGCTGGCCGCCGGACAGGTCACCGGGGTAGGCGTCCGCCTTCTCACTCAGTCCGACCTTGGCGAGCAGTTCGGTAGCCCGCTTGCGGCCCTCTGTCTTCGAGATCTTGGAAACTTTCACCGGCGCCAGTTCGATATTGTGCAGCACCTTCAAGTGTGGGAAGACGTTGAACGATTGGAAAACCATTCCGACCTGTTGCCGCACCAGGTTGACGTTGGTCCGTGACTCGCCGAGGTCGTGCCCGTTGACGACAACGGATCCGGAGTTGATCGACTCCAGCCGGTTAAGGCATCGCAAGAACGTGCTCTTGCCCGAGCCGGATGGGCCGATGATGCACACCACCTCGTTTTGCTGGACCTGGCAGTCGATGCCCTTGAGGACCTCGTTGGCGCCGAAACTCTTGCGTAGCTGACGAACCGTGATGACCGGCCTTCGCTCGGTGGCCGATGTCGTCGGGCCGTCGGTAGCCGGAGGGTCGACTGTCATCTAAGCCTCCGTTCACACCACCGGCCCAGTAAGGCCAGTGGGTAGGAGATGATGAAATACAGCGCCGCTACGACGAGGAAGACGTTCAGTGGCTGCTCATTCAGAGTGCTGATGATGTGCCCTTCCTTGGTCAGCTCGATATAGCCGATCACCGAGGCCAGCGCGGAGGCCTTGACCAGCGAAATGAGAAACCCGATACCTGGTGGTAGCACGATCCGCATGGCCTGGGGTAGCACAATGTAGCGGACCTTAACGTAATAGTTCATCCCCAGCGCCTCGGCGGCTTCGTTCTGACCTCGCGGAACCGCCCTGATGCTACCTCGCACGATCTCCCCGATGTAAGCGGCCGCGTAGACCGACAGGCCGATGACGGCAGTCACCTCTTTAG
>JBOHEL010000659.1:0-2572 GCA_050700995.1 Sciscionella sp.
GACGCGCATACCCACCTGGACGCGTGTGGCGCCACTGATGCCGCCGAGGTATCCGTGATGGTGGACAGAGCGGAAGCCGCAGGCGTGGTGCGCGTGATCACCGTCGCTGACGACCTCGACTCGGCCCGCTGGGCTGTCGAAGCCGCGACCTGGGACGACCGGGTGTTCGCCGCAGTCGCCTTGCATCCCACTCGCACCACGGATTTCGGCGAGGCGGAGCAGGCCGAGTTGGAGCGGCTGGCCGCCCATCCCCGGGTCGTGGCGATCGGCGAGACCGGCCTCGACTACTACTGGGATTACGCCCCGCCTGCGGCCCAGCAGGAGGCTTTCCGGTGGCATATCGAGCTCGCCAAGCGTCTCGGCAAGCCGCTGATGATCCACGACAGGGACGCCCATGAGGACATCCTCACGGTGCTACGGCAGGAAGGCGCCCCGGAAACGGTGATGTTCCACTGCTTCTCCGGTGATGCCGAGTTCGCCCGACGGTGCGCTGACGCGGGGTATCTGCTGTCCTTCGCGGGCGCGGTGACCTTCCGCAATGCCCGTGCGCTGCAGGAAGCGGCGATAGTGGTGCCGGAGGATCAGCTACTGGTTGAGACCGACGCCCCGTTCCTTACCCCGCATCCCTATCGCGGCAGACCAAATGAACCATATTGCACCGCATATACCCTCCGTGCCCTAGCTGATCTACGCAACGTCACTATTTCCGAGCTCGCGAAGGCCGTATGGAGCAATGCGATTCGGGCATTTGGCCTAGGGGAGGAAAGCCCGAAATGAGCGCGGTCGTCCACGAACGTGTGGCTCTGAAAGTGACCAGCGACACACCATTGGGCGAGGTGTTTGCGCAACCCTCCGGACTCCGTTACGGTCTCGTGACCGAAGCCCCTACTGGCCTAGTGGGGGTTGGCCCGCAGTCACGTTGGCGTACGTCGGGGTACTCCGTTCGGGAACGAACGGGTTGGGCGACGCTGGCTCGGGAGCTGGAGCACCAAGTACGAGTGCTGTGAGTGGTGGCGCGCCGCGCCTGCCATGGGCAGCACCCCGTCCGCGGAGGTATCAGGTCCTGATGACCGGGATTGGTAGTCGCGCTACCGCCTTGCTCGATAGAGACGTACGCGACCCCAACAGCATTGAAGCGACGTCCGAGATCAACTGGTTTGGAGGCTTCGGCTCGCATGGCTCGGTGACAACCGGCGAGCTGCTGGCAGTACTGGGTCCAGACGCGGACGATCTGCTCGCCACTACCAGGCTGGACGTCGCGGAGCTCGTCGACCGGCTCAACGCCGAGACGACACTGCTGCCCGCGATCGACGCCGAGTTCGAGGCGGAGATCGAGGAAGCACTCGCGGGTGTTTCCACCGAGACAGAGCCGCCGAGCCGGACCGAGGTCGCCACCGCGGTCGCCGCCTCACCGAAATGGCGCAAGCGGATGGTGCGCGCCGCGATCGGCGCCATCCTGCTCGCCGCCACCGGTGGTGCCACCGCCGCGGCGATGAATAAGGCCGTCACCGTTGACATCGACGGCCAGGAACACACCGTGCACACCTTCGACAGCACGGTCGGCCAGCTCCTCGCGGACGAGGGCATCACGCCACACGCGCATGACGTGCTGAGCCCCTCGCCGACCGCCGCGATCAGTGACGGCGGCAAGGTCGTGCTGGAGCGCGGCAGGTTGCTCAAGCTGCAGATAGACGGGGTCGAGCAGGATCATTGGACCAGGGCGACCACGGTCGGCGAGGCGTTGCGCCAGCTCAACGTCAAGACGCCGAGCGGTGCGATCGTCTCGCAGCGCCGGTCGGATGCCATCCCGCTGCAGGGCGCGACGGTCGCGATCAAGACCCTCAAGCACCTCACCGTGATCGACGGCACCAACGCGCCACACCAGGTCGACACGAATGCCGTCACCGTCGGCGAGTTCTTGAAGTCGCAGCACCTTACGCTGGGCAAAGATGACTCGGTCTCGCCGTCGCTGACGCAGCGGCTGACCGACGGTGCGCAGGTGTTGATCAGCCGAACCGGCGTTACGGTGATCAACCAGAAGCAGTCGATCGACCCTCCTGTGCAGCAAGTCTCCGACAACAGCATGTACCAGGGGCAGACGCAGGTCGTGGACCCCGGCACCCCCGGCCAGCAGATCGTCACCTTCCGCATCACTCAGGTCAACGGTAAGGAAACCAACCGCGTCCAGCTCGCGGTGAAGGTTCTCAGCAAGCCGAAGCCGAAGATCATCAAGGTCGGTACCAAGCAGCCGACGATGCTGAACGAGGCCATGTGGGACAAGATCGCGCAGTGCGAGTCCAGCGGCAATTGGCACGACAACACCGGCAACGGCTACTACGGCGGCCTGCAGTTCAACAACCCGACCTGGCTGTCCAATGGCGGTGGCCAGTACGCGCCCAGGGCGGATCTCGCGACGAAGGCCGAGCAGATCGACATCGCGAACAAGGTGTACGCAGCGCGCGGCCTGCAGCCATGGCAGTGCGCGGACAGCGCTCACCTGAACATGCAGTGATGCGCGGCCCACATCGGCGCGGCGGCTACTGATACCGTCGCTGCCCATGCACGCTGAGGT
>JBOHEL010000660.1:0-2515 GCA_050700995.1 Sciscionella sp.
CCAGCGACGCCACGGCCATCCAGATACGCGGCAGCGCGCGGCTACACACCACGGTCACCCCTAGCACGGCCGACACGTCGCTGTTCGCCTACCTCTACGACGTGGGGCCGTTCGGCTTCGGCTCGCTGATCACCTGCAAGCCCTACAGCCTGCGCGACGCCACGCCGGGCAAGGCGCAGACGGTCGACTTCACCCTCAAGCCCGACGTCTGGAACGTCCCGGCGGGCCACCACCTGTCCTTGGTCGTGGATACCGTGGATCCGCGCTACCTGGGTATCAGCACCGTCGGAAGCACCGTCACCTTCAGCTCGCCTGCGGGCGACCCGTCATATCTGCGGGTTCCGCACGCCTAAAACGCTCACGGGTCAGCGGGTCCCGGCGATCTTGGCGCTAGCCAGCACGAGATCGCCGCCCTTGGCATCCTCGCGGTAGAGCACGAGTGTCTGCCCTGGCGCAACGCCCTGTAGCGGCTCGCGCAGGCTGACCCGCAGCTCGCCGCCGAGCAGCTCGGCCACCGCGGGTGCGGTTCCGCCGTGGGCCCGCACCTGCACCACGCATTCCACAACGCCATCGATCCGGCTGCCAGAGGGAAAGCTCGGCCGCACGCCGAGGATCTCCCGAACCGCCAGGTTCTCCCTGGAACCGACGCGGACCCTGCCGCTGACCGGCTCCAGCGCCAGCACGTACCTGGGGCGCCCGTTCGCGGCGGGCGCCTCGATACCGAGCCCCTTGCGCTGGCCGACCGTGAATCCGTGAATCCCGCTGTGTTCACCAAGCTCAGCTCCGGTCTCGTCATCCACAAGCTTCCCCGGTCGCCTGCCGAGCCGGGACTCCAGGAACCCCTTGGTGTCCCCGTCCGGTATGAAGCAGATGTCGTAGCTGTCGGGCTTGCTTGCGACGACGAACCCGCGTCGTTCCGCTTCGGCGCGCACTTCGGGCTTGCGATCGCCGCCGATTGGGAAAAGGGAATGGCGCAACTGGCGCTCGGTCAGCGAGGCAAGCACATAGGACTGGTCTTTCTGCTCGTCCGCGCTGCGCCGCAACTGCGGCTCACCATCCACAATGGACACACGAGCGTAGTGCCCGGTGCATACCGCATCGAACCCCAATGCGATCGCCTTCTCAAGCAACGCCTCGAACTTGATCTTCTCATTGCAGGTGACGCACGGGTTGGGAGTGCGGCCCGCCTCATAGGAGGCGACGAACTCGTCGATGACTTCCTCGGTGAAGCGCTCCGCGAAATCCCATACATAGAAGGGGATATCGAGCATATCGGCCACCCTGCGGGCGTCTCGGGAATCCTCGATCGTGCAGCAGCCGCGCGATCCGTTGCGCAGCGTCCCCGGCTTCGCCGAGAGCGCCAGGTGCACCCCGACGACCTCGTGGCCCGCCGCTACCGCCCGCGCCGCCGCAACCGCGGAATCCACCCCGCCGCTCATCGCCGCGAGCACTCGCATGCCGCTCACACCTCCGCCCGCTGCACCGCGCGGCGCATGCCCGCCAGCCCGGCACCCCGCGCACGCCGCACTACCGGCCCGATAGCCTCCGCAAGTGCGACCACATCGGTGGCGTGCGAGGTGTGTCCAAGGGAGAACCGCAGGGAACCCCTTGCCGCCGCTGCATCGGCTCCCGTCGCCAGCAGCACATGGCTGGGCTGCGCTACGCCCGCCGTACATGCCGAGCCGGTGGAACACTCGATTCCCCTGGCGTCGAGCAACATCAGCAGGCTGTCCCCCTCGCATCCTGGGAACGTGAAGTGCGCATTACCCGGCAACCTCGACGGGCCGGCGTCCACAGTGGACCGGCCGGGGTCACCGTTGAGTACCACGTCGGGAACCGCCGCACGCACCACAGCGATCAGCTCCTCCCGCAGCGCCGCGACTCTTACCGTGTACTCCGGCTGCGCCGTCACCGCCTCGGCCACCGCCACCCGCAGCGCCACGATCCCTGGCACGTCAAGCGTTCCTGACCGGATATCGCGCTCCTGCCCGCCGCCGTGCAGCAACGGTGCGCACTCCGTATCGCGATCGAGCAGCAGTACGCCAACCCCGTAGGGCCCACCGAACTTGTGGCCCGTCAGCGTCAGCGCGTTGACGCCGGAGGCCGCGAAGTCAAGCGGCACGGAGCCGACGGCCTGCACGGCATCGGTGTGCAGCGGGATAGCGTGCTCGGTACACACTTCGGCGAGTTCCCGCACCGGGTTCACGGTACCGATCTCGTTGTTGGCGGACATCACGGTGGCCAGCGCCACATCCTCCGGGTTGGTCGCGATAGCGGCGGCCAGCGTGTCGGAATGCACCCTGCCGAATCCGTCGACCTCTAGCCAAGTGACCTCAGCCCCGGCATGCTCGACCAGCCACTGCACCGCGTCGAGCACCGCGTGGTGCTCGACGCAGGAGGCCAGCACCCTGCGGCGGCGCGCGTCGGCGCCTTGGCGTGCCCAGTAGATGCCCTTGACGGCGAGGTTGTCGCTCTCGGTCCCCCCCGCGGTGAAGATCACCTCAGACGGACGTGC
>JBOHEL010000661.1:0-2514 GCA_050700995.1 Sciscionella sp.
GTGCGCCGCGTCGTCCAGCGCCCACTGCGCCTGACGGAACAACACCGCCAGCTGCGAGTCGCTGACACCACCCGGGCTCACGAGTCGCCCCCCAGGATCGCCCGCGCCAGCCGGGCCGCCTCAGCCAGCGGCACCCGCACCCCGAGCTGACCGGCACCGTGCGGGTACAGCGCCCACGTCTGGCCGGTCTCTCGCACCGCCAGCAGCGTGCACCTGGCCCCGTCGTCGGTGCGCTTACCGACCAGCACCATCCGGCCCAGCTCGTTCTCCCGCTGCATCACCACGCCGTCCACCGGTTCTTACCCGGCAGAGCTGACCGAGGTGCTCTCCGCCGTCTGCTCGGTCTGCTCGACGCCCTCGGCAGCGCTTCGGACACAGGCCGCGCAGTAGCGCAGGCAGTCCCGGCAGCCGGGGCAACCGTCGTCGTCTTGGTGCCACGACCGTTCAGTCATCGGCACGCCGCACAGCGCAGTGAACTCCTGCCAGTGGCGCTGCAGAAAGAACACGTCGTCAGCCTCAACCAGGTGCATGACCGGCAACGTCCGGCCACACCGCAACTGGGAGCGCAGCTCGTCGGCCTCCTCCTCGGTCAGGATCGGGTGGCGCTCGGTGAGGGCCGGGTCGATCGGCTGTCCGTCCGGCCCGGCCGCCTCGCCGTCCGTCTCGGTCGCCAACTTCAACGCCATGCTGTTCATTGCTGGGTGATCCTTTCGCTGCCCCGAATGAGTGATCACCTGAGGGTGGCCAAAGTGACAGCGGCGCGTGTTCTATCCGTATCACCTCACCCGAACGGGCTACACCGGCAGACCGGCCCGATACACCATTCCGCGTAATTCCCGGCCGACAGCATCGCGGCGCGAACGTGGGAGCAACTCAGCGAGCACATCACGGACGAACGGATCCCGCTGGACACGGTGCGGCACGATCAGTTCCGCCTGCCGCAGCGCCCGCACGGCGTCGTCATGCCGGCGTGGAAGCCGGGCCAGCGCCCGCCCGTAGTACACCCAGTAAGCGGCCCGCCGTGATCTGTTCGAGTGCTGCTCGGGGTCCACGTCCTCGGCGGCCGCCACGGCCAGGTCGTAGTCCTGCAGGTCCAGCGCCACCGATGCGCGGCAGAACCCGGTATTCGTCGGGCCGAACCCCAGCCAGTAGGCGTTACCTTCCCCAGTGCGTTCGGCCAGCTCTGCGGCATAGTCCAAGGGTGGACCCACGTCACCGGATCGACTGTCCGCTGCAGCGACTTCTGCCTGGTACAACGCGAGCATCCCGGCGAGCTGCATCGACTCTCGGCTACTTGTCGGCACCGATACGGAGTCCAGCTCAGCCTGCGCCAGGTCGAATGCACCCGTGGAGAGCATCACCCGCGCCGCACCGGCTGCAGCGAGTCCCCTCGCGGTCGGGTCGTCCCGTTCCTCCGCGGCTCGGCGGGCCAGCACCGCCGCTTGCTCGCGCAGGTCCACAGACGCGCCGGCGGTTCGCAGCCATCCGATCGTCGCCTGGGTGTGCAGTAGCGCAGTCAGGTCGAGCAGCTCGGCGACATCCCGCCCTGCTGCCAGGGTGGTATGCAGGTCGCGGATCACGATCGGCAGCTGGTGACCGGCCGCTCCCTGGTCACCATCGCTGCCCACACCGACCAGTGCACCGACCCGCCTTCGCAAGGTTTCCACCGGGAGCACCTCGCCGCCGGGGTGATCGTGGTTCACGGCCATCAGTGCGAGGCGCAGGGTCTCGACAGCCGCATCGGTACCGCCATTCCCGGGGGCGGGAATAGGCAAGCTGATCAGATCGCTAGGTGCGACTTCCAGCGCGTTGGCCAGGGCCACGATCTCCGAGCGGCTATCAAGGGCGCGCTGCCCGTGCTCGATGCGCCACAGCATGTTGGTGCTCATGCCAGCCAGCCCGGCGACTACCCGAAGGGACTTCTCGCGGGCGTAGCGGATCTGGCGGACGCGCCGGCCGATCGTGCGGGCTTCCTCAGCGTCCATGACGCGACCTGCTTCCTTCGCCGAGATGTCCCTCCGCCGATGCCCCGGGGAGCGACCCCGGGGCGGACACCTCGGCGAAGAGGTAACGCCAGGCTACGTCTCAGCCACCCGTTCGGGGTGCCGGGGGTGGATCACATCGGCCAGGCCGTCCCATCCCGCCCAGCGCCCGCCGACCCACCGGTGGGGCGGTGTCGGTGTCCAGGCCGGTCAGGACCTGACCGCGCGACCTGCGGTTATACAAGATCCGCCGCCGCACGCCTGAAAGGATCTTCGTGGGGGCACGGATGGGGCACGGGACGACGCCAAACACCGCCAGACGTTGACAAGCCATGTCAAGGATAACCACAGGTCAGAGGCGGTCTCGACCCCTGACCTGCACCCGGGAACCCCAAGTAGGGAGTCCGCTCAGAGCCCCCAACCCCGGCGTTGCGTGCACATATCGACGGCCAACCCGGATCGCCACGCGTAGCGTTGTCTGGGATGGAGAACATCTGCTGTGGTGACTGCGCAGTCGTGCGCGCGGAGCAGG
>JBOHEL010000662.1:0-2514 GCA_050700995.1 Sciscionella sp.
TCTGAACTACGACGATCTGAACTACGACGATCTGAACTACGACGATCTGAACCGCGACGATCCGACCCAGACCAGGGAGAGACGTGATGACCGAGATCCGTGGCCTCGGCTACCTGCACGTGCAGACCCGTGACGTTGCCAGATGGCGCGAGCTGACCGTGGAGGCGCTCGGCTTCGCGGTGGGCTCCGGCCCCCGCGAGGACGGGCTGTACCTGCGGATGGACGAGCGCAGAGCGCGGCTTGCCGTGCTGCCCGGCACCGCGGACCGGGTGCTCGCCATCGGCTGGGAGGTGCGCGACCAGTTCGCGCTCGGCGCCGTGGCGCGCGCGGTGGAAGCCGCCGGCGTCGCGGTAAAGGTGCTCTCACAGTCCGAAGTGGACGAGCGAGGGGTCGAGCAGGCCATCGCCTTCGATGACCCCACCGGCACCCCCACTGAGGTCTTCTTCGGGCCGGTCCTCGACCACAGCCCGGTGCTCACCAACCGCGGCCAGCGCTTCGTCACCGGTGATCAGGGCATGGGCCACGTGGTGCTGCCCTCGACCTGCGCGCAGGAGACCGTCGCGTTCTACACCGAGGTGCTGGGCTTCCTGCCGCGCGGTTCGATCCGGCTCGGCGGCCCTGCCGCCGACGGCCCGCCGAGGCGGGTCCGGTTCCTCGGCGTCAACCAGCGTCACCACAGCCTCGCGGTCTGCCCTGCCCCGCACGGCGAGGACCCCGGCCTCGTGCACCTGATGGTCGAGGTCGACAGCCTCGACGCGGTCGGGAGGGCGCTGGACAACGTCGGCAAGCGCGACTTCTCGCTGTCCTCGACGCTGGGCAGGCACACCAACGACAAGATGGTGTCGTTCTACGTGCGGGCGCCCGGCGGCTGGGACATCGAGTACGGCACCGAAGGGATGCTCGTCGACGAGCGGTACTACACCGCGGAGGAGATCACCGCCGACAGCTACTGGGGCCACGACTGGTCCGGTTCCGAGCCGCTGGCGGCGATGCGGCCACCGGCATGACCGTACCCGCCGTGACGCCGGTGCCCGCCGGCTCGGTCGAGCGCGTCGACCACGAGGCGGACGTGCTGGTGATCGGCGTGGGCTGCGCGGGCGCCTCGGTTGCGATCGAGGCGGCGGTCGCGGGGGCGCGAGTGTTGGCGCTGGAGGGCGCGGGCGGTCCCGGCGGGTCCTCCGCGCTGTCGGGCGGCGAGCTCTACCTCGGCGGCGGGACCAGCGTGCAGCGGGCCTGCGGATTCGACGACACCGCGGAGAACATGCTCGCCTACCTCACCGCTGCCCTCGGCCCGCACGCCGACGAGGAGAAGCTGCGGCTGTACTGCGAGGGCAGCGTCGAGCATTTCGAATGGCTGTGCGCGCAGGGGCTGGAGTTTCAGGAGTCGCGCTACGACGCGCCGAGCTGGATGCCGCCGACGACCGACGGGCTGATGTGGCTGGGGGAGAACGCCTGGCCGTACAACACGATCGCACACCCGGTCCCGCGCGGGCACCGGCCGAAGGCGGAGTCCTTCGGCGGTTGGCTTCTGATGGCGAAGCTCACCGAGTCCACGAGGTCGTCCGGTGTGGACATCCACACCGACACGCGCGCCAGCACGCTGGTGGTCGATGGCGACCGGGTGGTCGGCGTGCTGGCCCGTCGCTACGGCAAGCAGGTCAGCTACCGGGCGCGCCGTGCCGTGGTGATCACCACCGGCGGTTTCGTCGACAACGCGGAGATGCTCGCCGACCACGCGCCGCGGTTGCTCGGTCACGGCGCGATCTCCGGCGGCAGCGACGACGGTAGCGGCATCCGGATGGCGACGGCACTGGGCGCTTCGACCCGCAGGATGGCCGCCGCCCAGGTCGCGCTGACGGCGCTGCCCGCCATGGTGTGCAGGGGAATGCTGGTCAACGCGCACGGGCAGCGCTTCGTCAACGAGGACGTCTACCCCGGGATGTACAGCATGGCGGCGGTGTTCCACCAGCCGGGGCCGTGGTGGGCGATCATCGACGAGGCGGGTTACGAGGACATCCCGGAGCGGGACCGCTGGGGCGTGCGGCTGCGGTTCGCCGCGGAGACCCTCGCCGGGCTGGAGGCAGAGCTCGGCATGCCGGCCGGCGCGCTGAGGTCCACCGTGGACACCTACAACCGGTTCGCGGCGGTCGGCGAGGACCCGTACTTCCACAAGGATCCGAAGTGGCTGCGGCCACTGCGCTCGCCGTTCGCCGCCGTCGACCCGCGCGCCGGTTTCGGCGGCGGCCGGGACACGGCCGGCACCGGTGCCTGCGGGTTCACCCTCGGTGGCCTGCACACCACAGTGGACGGTCTCGTGCTCGACGTGTCGGGAAGGCCGATCCCCGGCCTGCTCGCGGCGGGCCGCGCCAGCTCCGGCATCCACGGCGAAGGCTACGTCAGCGGCACCTCGCTGGGCGATGGCACATTCTTCGGCCGCAGGGCGGGGCGCGCCGCTGCCGCGTGACCATCCTCCCGGTCAGCGGGATGGCGGGGGAGCCGGGTGCCCGTTCATAG
>JBOHEL010000663.1:0-2511 GCA_050700995.1 Sciscionella sp.
ACCTAAAGGTCTTGAAGACACCCAAACCCCCCGGCGACCGTCAGGGTGTGGGCTCGAAGTAGCGGCGGGGGTTGTCGACCAGCATCGTGTGGATCTGCTGCTCGGTGACACCTCGCTCCCGCAAGGCGGGCAGCACGTCGTCGCTGATGTGGGTGTAATGCCAGTTCGGTGCCATCTGCTCCTGCTGCTCCCCGCTGAACCAGTCGATGAAGCAGGAGGCGTCGTGGGAGAGCACCACCTTCTCGGTGTAACCGCGTCGTGCGAGTTCGGCGACCGTGTCCACCCTCTCGGAGAACGGCAGCAGCACGTCCAGCCCGAAGCGGTCCATCCCCAGCAGCGAACCCGCGTCAGCCAGGCCGCACAGGTAGTCGAGATCGTTGGTGTCGCCCGAGTGGCCGATCACCACTTTCGTCAGGTCCACTCCTTCCTCGGCGAACAATCGTTGAGCCAATAGCCCGGACTGGTTGTGCACGCTGGTGTGCACAGTGATGGGGGCGCCGGTACGCACGTGCGCCTGCGCCACCGCCCGCATCACCCGCTCGACGCCGGCAGTCATGCCATCCACTTCGATCGCGCACTTCAGGAACGCGGCCTTCACGCCCGTGCCCGCTATCCCCTCGGTGAGGTCGGTGACGAACAGGTCGACCATCGGTTCCCGCGCTTCGAACATGGTGCCGGGGCCCTGGTAGTGAAACTGGAACGGCAGGTCGTGGTAGGTATAGATCCCGGTGGCAGCGATGATATTGATGTCAACCTGCTCGTTGATCCGCTGAATCCGCGGCAGATAGCGACCCAGGCCGATCACCGTGGGATCGACTATGGTTGATATGCCTCGCGACCGCAGCTCCGTCAGCTTCACTACCGCGTCGGCGACCCGCGCCTGCTCATCCCAGTAGCTGGGATAGTTCTGCCGGATCTCCTCACCCAGCACGAACACGTGCTCGTGCATCAACACCGCGCCAAGCTCGTCGGTGGCCACCGGGCCACGGACCGTCTGCACATCTGTCATCACAGCTCCTCACCTCGCGCAGGCCGCTGGGCTGACCGTGCCTCAGCGCGCAGTCGCTGTCAACGACCCTGCGTGAGCGATCGGTGATCGACTGCGCCCAACGCAGCGTCATTACTGAACTACGGTAACGAGGGAATCACAAAAATTAACTATAGCGATGACGGAGCACGGCAGTGGCGCGCACCGAGCACTCGCCACGATTACCCACATTTAACGACGACCCGACCGCCGTGGCCTCATAGGCTACGAACCGGACTACATCGAGGGGTAGCTCCACCACACCGGGCGCGGAGGGCAGCGAGATGACCGCAATCTATGAGCCGATGACGGCTACTGCCGACCCTGTTGTGCCGCGCGAGGGTCCCCTGCCTGCACCTCGCACGTACCCGCGGCCTGCCGCCCTAATGGTGAAAACCCGAACCAGGCAAATATTCTCTTCACATCCGCAGCCAGCCGTGAAATCTCCAAATTACCAGCCTAATCCGTCAAGTCTTGCCCTGCAAGAATGGGTTGAGCCCGCCGCTCGCGGCGATCAGGACGCGCTTACCCGCTTGCTCGCGCTGCTTCGCCCGATGATCGTGCGATACTGCCAGGCCAGGATGACCCGCTGGGAGGTCGACATCGTCACGGCCGACGACGTCGCCCAAGAAGTATGCCTGGCCGTATGCAAGTCACTGCCGCGCTACCGGTATGACAACCAGTTCTTCCTTGGCTACGTTTACGGCATCGCCGCGCACAAGATCACCGATGTACGCCGAGCTGCCGTCCGGCGCCGTACGCAGCCACTGCCGCAGACGCCGGAGGCGATCGATGAGAACCCCGGCCCGGAGAACTGCGCGATCTTCTCCGAGCAACGCGCGAGGCTGTTCTCGTTGCTCGACACGCTCTCCCCAGAACATCGCATGGTGCTTATGTTGCGAATCGTGCGCGGCCTCTCAGCCCAGGAGACCGCAGAGGCGATAGGGTCTACGGCAGGTGCGGTTCGCGTGGCACAACACCGAGCCCTCACCAAGCTGCGCGCCGCATTCGCCTCACCTAGCGCATCCCAAGAGCTGATCAGCAGCCTGCGCATGACCGCGTAGCGGAAACCATACCCAGATCCTCGCCGCCGTCGGTGCCCTCGGTGTGGTCGGCGTGAACAAGTCCACGCAGGTCACCCGAGCGCCCGGCAGACCGCGCCGAGCTCGTTCGCGAAACCAATCTTCAGGCCGTGGCAGGCATTGCCTGCGTACTTGGTCATCTCGGCCACCGGAATCGGTACCCCGGAACACCTCGTCGGGCAAGCCTTGGTACAGCGCGGCAACCGCGTCGCCGCTGGCCGCGTGGAGTTCACCGATGATCGTCTTCGGGGGATCGAAGAAGTCTCGCACACTCGTGCCCTCACGCAGGTGTCAGAACGTGCCGGGCCTGCGGGCCACGGCGGGATCAGCTCAACGCTTGGCGAGCAATGCTCGCAGGAAGAAGGCCAGGTTGGCGGGCCGCTCGGCAAGCCTGCGCATGAA
>JBOHEL010000664.1:0-2505 GCA_050700995.1 Sciscionella sp.
GGCTGATCGACACCATTCTCGGCGATCGCCCGCACACCATGGTGAACTGCGAGGGCACCGCGGGCACGGGCTTGCGTGGCTTCCTCAGCGCGGTGGCTCAGCTTGCCGTTGCTGGTGTCGAGCTGCGGACCGGATGGTTGACCAGCGGCCGCGACGCCGTCGATGTCAGCACGGTGACTCCGCTAGGTCGGCCGGGTTGGACGGTCGACGGCCACCTCGTGCGTACCGCTGACGGTCAACCGCTGGCGGGCGGCCTCGCGCCCGCGCGTCGGATACCGGAGGTTTCGATGCCCGACAATTCGATCCCGCAGGCGCCGCCCGCCGCGGGACCCGACCGCGAAGCCTTGGTCAGCGAGTTCTTGCAGTCGAGCCGGGAACTCGTTGCGGCGCAAAGGGATGTGCTGCTCGGCGTCCTCGGCGCAGCACCCGTCGCGCCCGCTGTCACCGCGCGGCAGCAACCGCCTACCGCCGTGGCCGAGGTGACGCCGATCGCGGAACCGAGCACGGTCGCAGAGCCGGTTGCCGCCGCGCCGGCGGATGTGCTGGCGACGGTGGTCGGGTTGATCGCGGAGCGTACGGGCTACCCGGCGTCGATGATCGAGCCGGATCTGGATCTGGAAGCGGATCTGAGTGTGGATTCGATCAAGCGCACGGAGATCGCGGGGGAGTTGTGTGCGCGCCTGGGTGTCGGTGGTGGGGATGCCCGGTTCGCGGATCTGGTGAAGACCCGTACCGCGCGGGCGATGGCGGACTGCATGGCCGTGCCCGATGGGGAGGCCGCGACAATGACGGATACCGCAGCCGACATCAAGGCGCCCTCATCTGGCCTCGGTGAAGCACCTCGACGGTTCCTGCAGCCGTTGGTCGACGCGGGTGACGATGTGCCGCTCGCGCCGGTGCCGCTCGCAGGTCGTCATTTCGTGGTGTGCGGAGGCGAGGCAGGCGTAGCGGAACCGGTATCGGCACTGTTGCGCGAGCAGGGTGCGCGGGTGAGCATGTCCTGGCCGCCCAGCGCATCAGCCATGCCGGAAGCCGCCGCGCCGGACTCGCTGGACGGCATGGTGTTCCTCGACGCCCTGCATTCCGGGGACGAACCTGTGCTCCCCTCGGCCGTGCCGGCGTTGCGGTCCGCGTTGCGCGCCGCACCACAGTGGCTGCTCGCGATAGCGCCCACGACGGGCCATGTGGGCTCGGTGCGAGCCGCGGGCATGCGCGGCTTGTTCCGCACCATCGCCGAAGAGCATCCGGACACCGTGACGAGGCTGGTGGAGGTGGATCCGGCGACCACAGGTGATCGCGTCGCGGCGATGGTGCTGCGCGAGTTGTCGATGACGGGCCGCCAGCCTGTCGTTGTGGTTGACGAGCGGGGCAGGCGCGCCTTCAGCTTGCGGAGCACCGCACTTCCCGTGCTGGCGGAAACCGGCGCGGGGCCCGCTGCAGACCATGCGGCCGAGGCAGCAGCGATGGGGCTTGACAAGCAGTCCGTGCTGTTGTTGATCGGCGGTGCGCGCGGGATCACCGCCCGGTTCGCCCGCGCACTCGCGATGGCGGCAGGCTGCCGGATCGAACTCGTCGGCCGTACCGTCCCGGCCTCGGCGACCGAGCATCCGGACACCGCGGCGGCTCGCGACCTGCCCGGGTTGCGAGCCGCGCTGGCGAGCATGAGATCCGAGGGGCCCGCCGGAATCGACAGTGCCGCCAGGCAGATCCTGGCGCAGCGCGAGGTGGCCGACACCATTCGCGAACTGCGCCGGTATGGCGGCGGCGTGAACTACCACGCCGTCGACGTCAGGGATCACCAGGCGATCAGGCAACTGGTCAAGCAGGTGCACGCCGAGCACGGACGGATCGACGGTGTCATCTACGCGGCAGGCGTGATTGAGGACCGGCTGCTGCTGCAGAAGGACCAGGCGTCGTTCGACCGGGTCTATGGCACCAAAGTGGACGGTGCTTCGGCACTGCTGGCCGAGCTGGCGCAATTGCCCGGCGCTCCGGGGTTCGTCGTATTGTTCGGCAGCATCGCGGCGGCGGCGGGCAACCGAGGGCAGGCCGACTATGCCGCGGCCAACGACGCCCTGCAGACCATCGGTGAGGATTGGGCCGCCCGCACAGGCAACCGGACACTGACTGTCCACTGGGGACCGTGGGCCCCCAGCGATGATCACAGCGGGATGGTGACCGCCGAACTCGGCAGGGACTACGCGCGTCGCGGTGTCGCGCTGATCGACCCGCGCCAGGGTGTGGCGAGCCTGCTGCGTGAGCTCGCCTGGGGCCCGCCAGAAGTCACCTCCGTGGTGTACACCGCATCGGCGCCATGGACTGCGGCAGGCGACGGGACGAGACAATGACCGGTGTAGCGCGCTCGCGGGTCCGTGAACCCGAGCGGACACTGCGGCTGGCCGCCGCCAGCCCAGGCGAGCTGGCGGCGCTGCTCGCGAGATCCGACGCCGAGCTGCGATCGCGGCAGGAACCCGACGGCGGCGCGGCCGACTGCAGGCTCGGTAT
>JBOHEL010000665.1:0-2501 GCA_050700995.1 Sciscionella sp.
CCCCGCCCGAGAGGGCGAGAAGGAAGAGCGACGTGAACACCACCAACCGCAACCCCGAATACGTCAGGCCCAACGAGGCGATACGGGCTTCTGACGAAGACCGAGAAAGCATCGCTGACGCACTGGGCCAGCACTACGAGGCGGGTCGCCTTACGACCGCCGAGTTCACCGACCGAATCGGCGCCGTGTACGAGGCCCGAACTCTGGGGGAGCTGGACACCCTGACGAGTGACCTCCCGCGACCTGCATTACGCCCAGAGCGGTCGGCGTTGGCCGGCCAGGCACGCAGGCCGGCCAGCAGCTGCTGCTGGTGGTAGATGCCAGCAGCCCGTCCCACCGAACGCTCGGAGGGCCCGGCGGCCGGCAGGCTCCCCGACACCACGGTTCGCGTGCTCGCCCCCGGAGGACCCTCGCGTATACCACCGCGGAACACGAGAGCGGGCCGTCTCGCATAGCCAACCGGCTACGGCTGCATTAAGCGAGCGGGGACGGTTCCAGTGGCGATCACCACAAGCCGATCCGCTACCGGTTGCGGGGTCACCCGTCAACGGGTGCGTACGTCGGTGAACTGCACGATGTCGTAGCGCTGCCGCAATCTGGCGATCTCGTCCTGGTCGGGCGGACCCCCGTCGGCGAGGACGGCGGCGAGCTCTCGAAAGTAGTTCTCGTGCCCGCCGGGCACGGACGACTGGAAGAACATCCGCACGCGCGTGTCGCTGCGGTTGGCGAAGGCGTGCGGTACACCGGCAGGTACGTGCATGAAAGCGCCCGGGCCACCGCGGAGGAACCGGCGCCCGGACGCAGACACCCACGCGTGCCAGTCGCCTAACGTGCGGTCGACCGGCTCGAACGCCAGCAGGTCCACCTCGCCCTCCAGGACGAAGAAGACCTCCTCGCCCCGCGTGTGCACGTGCGCCCCCACGTCGTATCCGGGGCCGATGACGACCTCAAAGCTCGAGGTGCTCGTCCGCGGCCCCATCGGCGCCTTCAACGTGGCATCCAACCCGGTGATCTCCTCACCCCCACCGGCCGCCAGCATGACTCCCTCGGCATCCATGACCATCATCATGCCGCACCAGTGCCCACCAGCAGTTCTCCGCGCAAGGATCGGCGTGCGGGACGGTGGTGGGCTGAAGCAGCGTGGTGGCCCGGCACTCACCTGCCAGTCCTGGGGCCGACATCCAGTCCTGGCTGATGCCCGATCGGACTACAGTGGTGCGTAATGCGGATCGCGGTGACCGGAGCGACCGGCAAGCTCGGTGGACAGGTCATCGCCCTGCTCGCGGCACACGGTGGACACGAGATCGTCGGGGTGTCGCGGCGAGCACTGTCCGATCCTGCGCCAAGAGTCCGGTCCGCGGAGGCGGACTACGCCGACCGCGCCGCGCTGCGTGCCGCATTCGACGAGGTGGACACACTTGTGTTCGTCTCCAGTGACGGCGAGGCGACCAACGTGCTCTACCACCATCAGAACGTGATCAGCGCCGCGACCGAGGCTGGTGTGGGTCACGTCGTCTTGATGAGCGCCCTGGACGCGGACATCGCCTCACCGTTCTGCTACGCGGTCACCTCCGGCCTCACGGAGGCGCTCCTGCGTGACCGGTGCTGCGCGATCTCGATCGCCCGCACGTCGATTTTCACGGAGTTCTTCCTGCAGTTCTTGAGTACCGCCCGGGCCCGCGGGGAGATCCGGGTGCCGGCTGGTAGCGGCCGCATCTCGATGGTGTCCATCGCCGACGTCGGACGCTGTCTGGCCGCGCTCGCCCTAGGCCCGCCGACCGGACGCATCCACAAGCTGACTGGCCCGGCCTCGCTGGACATGCACGAGGTTGCCGCCCATGTCATGCGAGCCTGGCGGGTGCCCGTTGCGTACGTCGACCTGTCACCTGCAGAGTTCCAGCAGCAACTGGCCACCGATGGCGTCGACCCATGGTGGTGCTACGCCTTCTCCTCGATGTTCGCCTCGATCCGCCAACATCGTTGGGAACAGATCACCGACGAGGTGCTCCGGCTGACATGCCGGCCACCACAGCCGCTGAGCCAGCTCATCGCTGACTGACCACACCCCATGAAGCCCATGACCTGTCACCCGTTGGTGAAGCAGACCCGAGTGCTAGCTATCGAGGTTGATCGTGTTTCCGCTGGTCAGGCCACATCTTGGAGCCGCCTGTCGGAATCGAACCGACGACCTATTCATTACGAGTGAATCGCTCTACCGACTGAGCTAAGGCGGCGGGTGCTTCGCACGTGTGCCCGGCTGGGCGGCCGGGCACGCCGGACGAGTATACGGGGGCAGGTGGCTGGGCCGCCAAACCGGAACGGGCAGCGGTCCGGGGAGGCCCGGTTTCGAGGCCGCTCACCTCGGTCGCGGCGCTCAGCAGGACTTGCCGTTCTTCGGGACCGTGCCGTCGATCAGATAGCTGTCGACGGTGTCGTTGATGCAGGCGTTGCCGCGGTTGTAGGCGGTGTGGCCGTCCCCGTTGCGGCTGACCAGCACCCCG
>JBOHEL010000666.1:0-2500 GCA_050700995.1 Sciscionella sp.
CGGTCAAGGGCACAGACGAGAAGGCCTACAAGCAGGCAGAGCGCAAGCTCACGGCGCTGATGGCCGAGATCGACCGGCAACGAGGTACCCCGAGCGTGACGACGCTCGGGCACGTCATCGATGAGTGGCTGCGCACCGTCGAGATCGAAGACAGCACCCGCGAGGGCTACGAGGGCTACATCCGGCGCACCATTCGCCCCGTGTTGGGGTCGGTGCCGGTCAGCAAGATCACGCCTCGGGCTCTGGAGAATCTATATGCAGATTTGCGGCGCTGCCGGGTTCGCTGCGACCGGTTGCCCCAGATCGAGCACAAGGCGGTCGGTGAGCACGACTGCGTCAAGGTTAAGTGCCGCCCTCACGTGTGCCGGCCCATGTCGGCTTCAGCGGTCCGGCAGGTGCACGCCGTGATTAGCGGGGCGCTGAACCTCGCCGTGCGCTGGGAGTGGCTGGACTCCAACCCCGCTCGGTTCGCGGTACGTCCAAAGCAGAAGCCACCTCAACCGGATCCGCCATCCGCGGCCGATGCCGCTCGACTGCTGGACGCGGCGTTCGAGTTGGACGACGACTGGGGCACGCTGGTGTGGCTGGTGATGACCACCGGTGTGCGGCGAGGCGAGATCTGCGCGTTGCGCTGGTCTCGGGTCGATCTGGACGCTGCCGTGATTGATTTCCGACGCAGCTACCGGCTCCGGCGGGGCACCGGGACCGAGAAGGACACCAAGACCCACCAGATGCGCCGCATTGCATTGGACGCCGAGACCGTGGTGTTGTTGCGTGAGCACAAGGACCGGTGCCGAGAGCGCCTGCATTCGATCGGCATTGAGCTGACTGACGACATGTATGTGTTCCACGGTGTGCGCGACATCGACCCGACTACGCCGTACTCACCGCACGCCGTATCGAGCCGCTACAAGGACATGGCCGAACGGCTTGGCATCGTCACCCACCTCCATGCGTTGCGGCACTACTCGGCCACCGAGCTACTGACCGCAGGCGTGGATCTCCGCACGGTCGCCGGCCGACTCGGCCACGGTGGGGGAGGGGCGACCACCCTGCGAGTATACGCCGCGTGGGTCGCCTCCTCCGACCGCAAAGCAGCGGAGATCCTCGGATCCCGCATGCCCAAACGTGCACGGGTAACCGCAGCCCAAAGATCCGACTGCTAATCGTAGGGTTGTTGGTTCGAGTTCAGGTAGGGCAGCCAGCCTTTCAGATCACAGGCGGCTGATTCTGCGCACCTACCCGTACGTGGCGGCCGGCTTCTCGTAGCAGCGACATAGGAACAGTGCACGTCTGTGCCGTACGCGATCGCTTCACCTCAGAGGCCCGTTGCAGCTGGACGCTTTCCGACACCTACCGTGGCCCCGGTCGGCCCGAGACTACGGCTAGGCCCTTAGGCTCGGTTTCAGCTCCGGCGCTTGCCACAGGCGCACCGTATCGCTATCACGCCACGTCACAAACGTGTGTTGATGACGCTCGCCGAAATTCCGCAGTGTTGCTCAGCGAAATTCCCTGCTTCGGGGACGTGGGGGATGTTAGGGGCACTGTTGCATCGATGGATCACCCCGAGAAGGCTGGGCTGATGCGTCGTCGTCTTGCCCGAGTGCCCGCGCCGAGGTCTGGCTTCGCCGGTTTTCGCTTCCCACCGGAGGTGATCATGGTGGCGGTGCGGTGGTATCTGCGGTTCGGACTCTCCTACCGAGACGTGGAAGAACTGCTGGCTGAGCGTGGCATCGAGGTCGATCACGTCTCGATCTTCCGGTGGGTGCAGCGGTTCACACCCTTGTTGATCGACGCGGCGCGACCCTGCCGCCACCTGACGGGTGATCGCTGGTTCGTGGATGAGACCTACGTCAAAATTGCCGGGCGCTGGTTTTATCTGTACCGGGCGCTCGACCAGTTCGGCCAGGTCATCGACGTTGTGGTCGCCGAGAAGCGGGACATGGCGGCCACACGCCGATTCTTCACCCGCGCACTCGAGCACGGGCCGTCCCCCACCGAGGTCACCACCGATCACGCGGCCGCCTACCCGCGGGTGCTCGATGAGTTGGTACCCGCCGCCTGCCATGTCACCGAGCAATATGCGAACAACGCGATCGAAACCGACCACGGACGGCTGAAGTCCCGCCTGCGACCGATGCGCGGGCTCAAACAGCTCCGCTGCGCGCAAGTGATCAGCGCCGGGCACGCGTTCCTCCAGAACATCCGCCGCAGCCACTACGAACTGGGCACCGAGGAAGTCGAAAACCTACGGGTCCTGGCTGCCTTCGACGAACTGGCCCTGGCGATCTGACTAACCGGTATTAACGATCTCGCCTGCCCGGCTTCGCGCAACGCAACAGCCCCGTCTGCAGCGCCTGCTGGTAGTCCACTACTCGCTGGCCCTGGTGGGTGTGCCAGGCCGAATCGCCATGCACGAACTGCGCGACGACGGACCGGCGGGCCTGCTTGAGCTGGAGGAACACGACATCGTCGGGGCTGCTGCCCTGGCACAGCGCGA
>JBOHEL010000667.1:0-2499 GCA_050700995.1 Sciscionella sp.
GGGTCGAGGAGTCGCGCGATGCGGGCGCGGGCGTCGAGCTTGCCTTTGTCGCGGTGCTTGGCGAGCCGCTCCGGCCCACCCATCGCCCACGCGTGCTGACGGCGGCGATCGAGGTCGTCGAGCGTCTCCTCCCAGTCGGGGGGCTTGTTGACGTGCTCCTCGGACTGAAACTCCGAGGATTCCCGTGGCGGCTTACGCCGCGGTAGGGGTGCTTCCTGCTTCATTGTCCTGTGCCTCCCGAGTGGTGGGAGGGCTTACCGGGGCTCCACCGGAACCGCTGGCGCGGTCCCGCCCACTGGTGTGGGAGGCGTTTAGTCTCTCCACCCGCCCGGCGGCGAGAATGACCTTGGCGGCGTTGTGGTCGCGATCGTGGGCGGCCCGGCACGCCGGGCACCTCCACGTGCGAATGTGTAGCGGCAGCTCGTCGAGGCGATGCCCGCACGCCGAGCACGTCTTGCTCGACGCCAGCCAGCGCGACACCGTATGCACGGTGCGACCGTAGCGGTCGGCTTTTTCGCCGAGGATGCGCAGGAACTGAGCCCATCCCGCATCGCTGATCGCTCGTGCGAGCCTGCGGTTGGCGACCATGCCCACGATGTTGAGGTCCTCGACGTGGATCACTTGGTTGTCGCGAACCAACGCCAAAGCCTGCTTGTGATGATGGTCCAGCCGGGCACGGGCCACCTTCGCGTGCGTGATAGCGACCTTGCGCCGCGTCTTGTCCCTGTTGGCCGATCCTTTCTGCCGGCGGGACTTCTCCCGCTCCAACCGCCGCAGTTTCCGTAGCTTGCGGCCCAAGTGCTTCGGGTTCTCGACATCCATACGCTGACGGTCGGTGTCGGCGACGGTCGCCAACCGGGTGATCCCCACATCCACGCCGGCCTCCCGCTTCAGTTGCGGCAGCGGGGCGGCCGCTACGTCGACGACGAAACTCGCGTAGTAACGGCCGTCCGGTTCGCGGATGATCGTGACGCTCGACGGCTCGCTCGGAAGCTCGCGCGACCAGCGCACCCGCACCGCGCCCACCTTCGCGATGTCCAGCCGCCCATTGGCGCGGACCCGGAATCCGTTGCGGGTGAGCCGAAACGACTGCCGGTGATCCTTCTTCGACTTCATCCGCGGATGACCCACCCTGCGGCCCCGCCGCTTCCCGGATCGGGAGTCGAAGAAATTCCGCCACGCACGGCGCGAATCGTTGACCGACTGCACCAACGCCACACTGGGCACCTCGCCCAACCAGGCCCGCTCGACCGTGGTCTTGGCCTCGGTGATGACCCTGCGCTGAACCTCGCTGTCCGACAGCTTGACCCCGGCGCGATACACGTGGTGGCGGACCCGCAGCGCGTCGTTGAACACCACACGGCAACAGCCGAACACCCGGCTCAGCATTTGCCGCTGGGCCGGTGTCGGTTCGATGCGGTATCGGTAACGCCTCTGCACACCCACACCGTAAGGCCGACCACTGACAACCCCCACCAACTACCGCCGCACCCGCCACAGCGTGCCCCTGCACGCGCATCCGGTGTTGGTGACCAAATATCGGCGGGCAGTGTTCACCAACGACATGCCTACCTTCTGACAACACACCATGCCAGCCGTGTGCACCGAGCTCGATGTCGATGTGGTCGAGTTCAACGGGGAGGCTGACCACCTGCACCTGCCCGTCGCCTACCCACCCACGCTGCCGATCTGCACGCTGGTACAGCGGTGCAAAAGCCGCACGGCCCATGCCGTGCGGCACAAATACAACGGCAATTGTGTTCGCGCCCGCACGCGCGGACATCTCTGGTCCCCGCGCTACTTCGCCGTTTCCTGCGGCGCACCGCTGTCGATCATCAACCAATACATCCCCGGGCAAGCACGCCCACTCGAAGCGCCGGGCTACACCCGGTAACCAACAGGATCGGCTAACCCCGGGCCAAGACCCGAGACTTGCGCCCAAGCAAGTTCCGGTCATCGCATGTCCTCACTCGTCCAGGGTGGCGGTCGCTTCGAGCCTAACCTCAGTTGACCCTACTGAATTGCTTACTGTAGCTTCGGCGACATGGGTCGCGAATGGCGGCTGCGGCATCCGGTGTACGGAGCGACATGGGTATTCGGCTAACCACCTCCGAGGCGTGGGAGGTGATTGCCGCGTCCCACACCGGAATACTGACCACCCTGCGCGGCGATGGTATGCCGGTGAGCCTGCCGGTGTGGTTTGTCGTCGACCAGCACACGATTGCGATCACGACGCCGTCGGGCACCAAGAAAGTCTCCCGGATCCGGCGTGATCCGCGCGCGTCGTTCCTGGTCGAATCGGGCAAGCGCTGGGCCGAGCTGCGCGCTGTCCATCTCAGCGGCCGGGTCGAGGTTGTCGACGACCCCGACACCATCGCGCGCATCGGCTCGACCTTCGACGCGAAATACGCCGCGTTCCGGCCCGACACCGCGGCCGTGCCGACACAGACGCAGGCTTACTACGCGAGCCAGACCTTCCTTCGTTTCACACCCGACGAG
>JBOHEL010000668.1:0-2488 GCA_050700995.1 Sciscionella sp.
CCGTAGGGCGGGAAGGTCGCGAGCTCCGGCCATTCCAGCTCAAGGCGGTGATGCGCCGTGATCACCCGCAGCCCGCGGTTGTGCAACCAACCAGCCTCTTCGCGGGTATCGACACCTAAGTCGATGAGCTGCTTGACACCACGTGGTGTGAGGCCGTCGCCGCAGACCTTCTCGCGCGGGAAAGTGCTTTTCTCCAGTAACAGCACGTCGAGGCCGGCCCGCGCGAGGTAGGTGGCCGCGGTGGAACCGGCTGGACCGGCGCCGACCACGATCACCTCGGCGTCCTCGTCCACTCGGCGTCGGCTGGGTGCGCTCATGGCAACCAAGTCTACGGACCCCTCTCTGCGGCCCCGCCACCCGTGCGTCAGCACCGCATCCGTCCAATTCCGTTACGGGCGAGCGGCGCGGTGCACGGCGACGATGCCGTTGGTGATGTTGCGCCATGCGATGTCGGTCCAGCCTGCCTGCTCGATCAGTTCCGCGAGCCCCCGCTGGTGGGGCCAGGCGCGGATGGACTCCGCGAGGTAGACGTAGGCCTCTGGGTTGGAGGCGACCTTGCGCGCGACGACGGGCAGCGCGCGCATCAGGTAGCCCAGGTACAGCTTGCGGAATGCTCGGTTCGTGGGCGTGGAGAATTCGCAGATCACGAGGCTGCCACCGGGCCGGACCACGCGCCCCATCTCGGTCAATGCCGCAACGGTGTCGCCAAAGTTGCGCAATCCGAACGAGACGGTCACCACGTCGAAGGCGTTGTCGGCGAAGGGCAGTCGCATGGCGTCGGCCGCTACCTTCGGCACCGCGCGGTGCGCACCGCCGTGCAGCATGCCGAGCGAGAAGTCGGCGGCCACGCAGAACGCGCCCGCCCCGGCGAAAGCCGCGGTAGATACGGCGGTTCCCGCGGCGAGGTCGAGCACCGTGTCACCAGGGCCCGCGCCGACCACCTTGCGGGTCACCTCACGCCAGTGGCGGTCGAGGCCGAATGCCAGCACCGAGTTCGTGCGGTCGTAGTGCGCCGCGACGCCGTCGAACATCGCGGCTACGTCGTGTGGATCCTTGTCCAGGCTGGCTCGGGACATGGTGCGGAGCCTACGGCCCCAGCCCGTGTGAGCAAGTGCATAGCATCTCTATATAGACATGCTATATAGTTTCCGTATGCCATCGGGGACCAGCCAGGAAGCACACGACGAAGCGGCGGCGGCGCTGGACGGCATCACCACCTTCGTGATCCGGCACATGGCGGTGCAACAGGAAGTCAGCTTCACCGCCGCGAGCACGCTCTCCACGCTGCAGCGGTTCGGCCCGCGACGGATCACCGAACTCGCCGTTCACCAGGGCGTCAGCCAGCCGTCGATGACATCGATGACCGCCCGCCTGGAACGCCAGGGGTTCATCCAGCGCCAGCAGGAACCCGCAGACGGGCGCATCGTGTTGGTCGCCATCACGGAGGCAGGCGAGCGGATGCTCGCCCGGCGTCGCGCGGGCCGCCGCGCGTTCCTCGCGACCATGATCGAAAAGCTGGATGCCGACGATCAGTTGGCGCTGGCGGGCGCGGCTGAGGCGTTGCGCGCGCTGACCGACCCTGACGTGGTTCCCGAGGCACTGGTGGCCGCAAAGGCTGCCCTCACCGCCGAACACACCGAAGACTGAACTAGGAGAGGCGCGCATGTCCGTGCGGACGGCAGAGCCGGAAGCCCCCGCGAGCGTCGGGGGGATCCTCAAGCAACCGAAGTCGGTGTGGGCGGTTGCCTTCGCCTGCGTCGTGTCGTTCATGGGCATCGGTCTCGTCGACCCCATCCTGCCGACGATGACCACCGAACTACACGCGACGCCTGCGCAGGTTTCCTTGCTGTTCACCAGTTACCTGCTGGTGACCGCGGTCGCGATGCTGATCACAGGTTGGGTGTCCAGCCGGATCGGCGCGAAGAAGACGCTGGTGCTCGGCCTGGTGATCATCGTGGTGTTCTCCGCGCTTGCCGGGCTCTCCGGTGGCGTCGACGGCATCATCGGGTTCCGCGCCGGATGGGGTTTGGGCAACGCGCTATTCATCGCAACGTCGCTCGCTGTCATAGTCGGTGCGGCCAGTGGTGGCTTCGAGGGCGCGATCATCCTCTATGAGGCGGCGCTTGGTCTCGGTATCGCGGCGGGCCCGCTACTGGGTGGGGTACTCGGCGGAATCAGCTGGCGCGGCCCCTTCTTCGGGGTCGCGGCGCTGATGGCGATCGCGCTGATCATGGTGACGACGCTGCTGGCGCCGACGCCGAAACCGCCCGAGAAAACGTCGATATCCGCCCCGATCAAGGCGCTGCGCCACCGAGGACTGCTCACCGTTTCGGTCACCGCGCTGCTGTACAACTGGGGTTTCTTTACGATCATGGGCTACGCGCCGTATCCGATGAAGATCGGCGTGCACCAACTAGGGTTCGTTTTCTTCGGTTGGGGCGTGCTTGTCGCGATCTTCGCGGTGTTCATCGCTCCCCGCGCGCAGCGC
>JBOHEL010000669.1:0-2481 GCA_050700995.1 Sciscionella sp.
CGGCCTGCAGAAGAGGACCGGGCTCTCGCAAGACACCATCGAACGAACCGCGTCCCGCCTTGAACGAGCCAGACTACTCAAAACCCAAGACAACGACAGCGGCCACTACAGCAGCTGGCGAATAGACGAAGTCGCCCTCACCGCCGCCGCGGCAGCCGCCGAAACACCGCTCCACAGGTGAATGTTTACGATCAGAGCCTTTCGGATGATTCCGGCAGATCGCCGGTTAACGGATAGTCGTGTGGATCAAGCTGTGGTGTTACTGCTGTTCTGGCGTTGGTCTTTCAATGCCGCGTTTACGATGTGGAATGAGGGGTCCGCAGTGGGTTGAGACGGCAACGCCAGGCACATAAACGCAGCTCAGAAGGTATGGGATGGTGTGAGACGGAGGCCGGAAGAGGAACAAGGCGTTCACCGCTCGGGTGGTCGATGACATGCGGCCGAGGGTCGAGCGGATCGCCGAGGAGTTGCTTGCCGGGATGAGCGAGGACACCGAGACGGACCTGCTGGAAGCGTTCGCCGTACCGCTGCCGATAACCGTGATCTGCGAGCTGCTCGGTGTGCCGCCAGCCGACCGGATGGATTTCCGCGGCTGGTCCAACACCCTGCTGTCCTCAGGAGGGCCGGACACTGTCGCAGACGCCGCGACCGCTATGGCGGAATACCTCGCGGGCCTCGTCGCGGTCAAGCGCGAGGCACCGGGGGACGACCTGCTCTCCGGGCTGGTGCAGGTTCGCGACTCCAGCGATCGGCTCGACGAGAACGAGTTGATCTCGATGGCGTTCCTGCTGCTGGTCGCGGGGCACGAGACCACCGTCAACCTGATCGGCAACGGCATGCTCGCGCTGCTGCGCGATCGGCATAAGCTCGCGGCGCTGCGGGCGGACCCCGCGCTGATACCGGGCGCTGCGTTTCGGTGAGATCGAGATCCCCGCAGGCGAGTTTGTGCTGGTATCGCTGGGGTCGGCCAACCGCGACGCCGATCGGTTCTCCGAGCCCGACAGTGTGGATATCGGCAGGCCGCAGGGTGGGCATCTCGCTTTCGGACACGGCATCCACTACTGCGTCGGCGCGCCGCTGGCCAGGTTGGAGGCGCAGGTGGCGTTCTCCCGGCTGCTGCGACGGTTCCCTGGTATGACACTCGCCGCGGCCCCTGAAAATCTGCGGTGGCGGCACAGCACCCTCGTGAGGGGCCTGGTCACGCTGCCGGTAGCGCTGGGCTGACCGGTCGGTGCCGCGGCATCCGGGTTGGCGCGGTGGCGAGGTCCATCGGACCGGTAGATCATAGCGTGATGAACAACATACGATCCGTCACGCTGGCCGGCAGTGAGCGTTCCGCACTGACCGACGTCGATGAACTCGGAGCGGTACCTGCCGAGCAACAGATCGAGCTCACGATCGTGCTGCCACGTCGTGCCGAGCTGCCACCTGAGGTGCTCGCAGGCGGACGGTCGTTGACAAGGGACCAGCTCTCCTCCGGATACGGAGCCGACCCAGACACCGCGGAACGGGTGCGCTCCGCGATGGTCGAGGCAGGCCTGCGGGTCACCGGCGTCGATCTCGGCTCACGCCGGATCTTGGTGGTGGGGCAGGCATCCGAGGTGGCCGCGGTCTTCGGCACGGAGATCACCATGGTGCGTGACCGAGGCAACGGCATCGCGCACCGTCATCGCACCGGAGCACTGCGCTTGCCCGCCGAGCTGGACGGCTTGGTGCTGGGCGTGCTGGGGCTTGACAACCGGCCGCAGGTGCGGGCCGGTGTTCGGATCTTCGCGGGCAACACCCCCGGTCGCTCGTACACACCGCTACAACTTGGCGCGGTCTACCGCTTCCCGCAGCACACCGACGGCACCGGACAGACCGTGGCGATCATCGAACTCGGCGGCGGCTACACGCAGCAGGATCTGGACAGCTACTTTTCCGGACTCACGTTGGCAACGCCACACGTGAGCGCCGTCGGCGTTGACGGAAGCAAGAACGATCCCGGCACCGATACCAACGTCGACACCGAGGTGGCGCTGGACATCGAGGTGGCCGGCGCGCTGGCGCCGAAAGCGAGTTACGTCGTCTACTTCGCTCCCAACACCGACAAGGGTTTCCTCGACGCGATAAGCCAGGCCGCGCACGCCGACCCGGCACCGGCCGCGATGAGTATCAGCTGGGGCCAGTCGGAAGACCAGTGGACGCAGCAGGGCCGTACCGCGATGGATCAGGCGTTCGCCGACGCGGCCGCACTCGGGGTGACCGTGTGTGCCGCGGCTGGCGACAACGGCAGCAGCGACAACCAGCAGGACGGCAAGCCACACGTGGACTTCCCCGCCTCCAGCCCGAACGTGCTCGGCTGTGGCGGCACAAGCCTTCTCGCCGATGCCACCGGTGTCGTGACCTCGGAGACGGTGTGGAACAGCGGCGCAGGAGGCGGCGCCACCGGCGGCGGGGTCAGTGACGCTTTCCCCGTGCCGAGCTGGCAGACGGCGGTTG
>JBOHEL010000670.1:0-2467 GCA_050700995.1 Sciscionella sp.
GCAAAGAATCTTTCGAGGTCGGCGCGTACCTCCGGGTCGGCGTTCTCGGAGATCAGCAGCGAGCAACTGGTATGGCGGGTGAACACCAACGCCATGCCCTCGCGCAATCCGCTTTCGTGCAAGGCGCTGCGCAGGGGGTCGCCGAGGTCGATGAAACCGCGTCCGTGCGTCCGGACCTCGAACTCCGATGCAGCGATCCTCGCGGCGGCTTGCGTACTCACGGATACAGGAGGCGCTTTCGCCACTCGCCTTCGAGATGTTCCCAGCGCACCCGCTCGTTCAGGCGGTCGCTGTGCGCATACCAGAATTCGACCAACCCGGGCGCCACCCGATAACCGCCCCAGTATGGCGGCCGCGGAACCGCGCGCCCCTCGAACTCGCGCTCGTACCGCGCCACTTCCGAAGCCAGCGTGGCGCGGTCGGGCAGCGTGCGCGATTGCCGGGAGGCCCAGGCTCCGAGCTGGCGAAGTCGCGGCCGGGTGGTGAAGTACGCGTCGGATTCCGCAGCACTGATGCGTTCCGCGCGGCCCTCGACGCGCACCTGTGCCGGCGGATCGAGGTACCGCCAATACAACGTCAGCGCGAGCTGTGGATGCGTGTCGATCTGCTCGCCCTTGTCGCTCTCGTAGTTGGAGAAGAAACACAGTCCGCGCTCATCGATCTGCTTCAGCAGCACCATGCGGGCCGATACACGGCCGTCCGGCCCCGCGGTGGACACGCACATGGCCGCGGGTTCCGGGTCATTGCTGCTCCGGGCCTCGTCGAACAATCGCCTTAGCGTATCCAGCACTTCGGGGGGGAGCATCGCCAATTCCGGGATAACGATCTTGGGGCAGGGCCAATGCAGCCGATCGCCCCATGCAAGCAGGCATTGTGCGCTGCGCGCCACGGTACGCGCAATCGACGTCGCGCGAACGCGAGGCGACTACGTTTGCTCGATGCGGTAGCCGTGCTGGTACACCGCGGTCAGCCGCCATCCGTTTTCGCCGGACAGACCGAGCTTCTTGCGCAGCCGGCTGATGTGGGTATCCACGGTGCGGGTGCTCACGTCGCCGCCGAGGTTCCATACGTTCTCGAGCAGGGCGTCGCGGCTCACGATGCGACCCTGGCGCCGGAACAGGTAGCAAGCCAATTCGTATTCCCGCTGGGTGAGTTCCACCGGCGTACCGTTGACCGAGACCTGGCGACGCTGCGGGTCGATGCGGTACGGCGGCAGTTCCATCGCTTCGACGCCATCGGTGTCATTGCCGCGCCGGCGCAGCACCGCCGCGACCCGCGCCAGCAGTTCACCCTGCTTGGGCGGCTTGACGACGTAGTCGTCGGCGCCAGCCTCGAGGCCCTCGACGATTTCGGATTCCTCGCCACTCGCGGTGAGGAAGATCACCGGTAGTCCGGCGTTGGCCGAGTGCCGTATCCAGGCAAGAACCTCGAGCCCGGTGGCATCGGGCAGGCTGCGATCCAGCAATACCAGATCCACGGACTCGTTGCCGAGGCCGCGGCGGAATTCGGTGGCCGTGCGGAACACGGCGCACCCATACCCCGCGTGCTCGAGCCACAGGCGCAGCAGATCGCTCTGGCCGGCATCGTCTTCCACGCAACCGACCGTCCACGTCATGGCACTCATTACAGTCTTCTCCCCCCCAATCAACCGCAAGATCCCCTCGCGATCATCGCCGGTCCATCGCCCGACCAGGCTGGCTGCGAATGCGGCGGTGCGGATGCGTCAGTCGACCTCGAAATTGATCCGAATGTTCACCCGCCATTCCCGCACGCCGCCATTGTTGTCCGTGGCGACCTTGATGTCATTGACCCAGGCGCCCTTGATGTTCTTCACGGTTTTGCCGGCCTTCTCCAAGCCGATCCGTACCGCATCCTCGATGCCTTTCGGAGACGAGGCGCTCAGTTCGATCACTTTGGTGACGGACATGCTGCTCTCCTTTCGCTGCTGAAATCAGGTGCTCCCCGCACCGGGCCGCGTCGGGCCGTGACACGGTTCACGTTCTGCCGCGACCGAACTAGCGTACACGATTCGACCGCCGCTCGCCTTGAGTGGGATCAACCTTGCGTGCACAGGCCGGAACGCAGGCGCAGCCCGACATGCAAGGCCGGCACCGTCGCGAGCGCGCTGCGGGTATCGAGCGAAAGCTCGGCGCCCTCCAGGTCCGTGAACACCCGCCCGCCTCGCCCACCACCACGGCCAGCTTGATGGCCGCGACCGGCATCCTGAAAGTTCGAGCAGAAGCACCAGAAAGTGCCTCAACCAGGGTGTTTCACCAACTTGAAGCTTCCCGGTTTTGTGCTCGGCACCGCGGACCACCCGGGTGCGAGATCGATGGTCCACCCTTCGCCGCGCAGATGTGGGCCCTTGACCGACGTCGGTGCGGAAACCGTGGTGCGGCTGAAATCCGACGGGACCAATACACCGCCTTTCACGTCGAGTGTGCCCCAGGTCGCGACGGCGTGGAAC
>JBOHEL010000671.1:0-2461 GCA_050700995.1 Sciscionella sp.
CCTGCCGGGATGACCTTGAGGCCGTACTCGGTCTCGCCGCGTCGGAAGGAGAAGATCTTCGGCCCGAACCCGATGAAGTATCGCCGGACCTTCATGCCGAACATCTTGGCGGTCCACATGTGGCCGGCCTCGTGCAGCGCGACCGAGACGCCGATCCCGAGCGCGAAGAGTACGACACCGATGATGTAGGCGAGCACGTTGTCTAGTTTCCTCCCCGATCAGTGGCACCGCGGCCCAGCAGCTCAGCGCAATGGGCGCGCGCCCACTCCTCGGCAGCCAACACGTCGGCGACCTCGCGCGGCTCCCCGCGCCAGTCGTCGGCCTGCTCGACCACCTGCGCAATAGTGTCCACTATCGAGGTGAAGGTGGCGTTTCCCCGGATGAAGCCCGCGACCGCCTCCTCGTTGGCGGCGTTGAATACCGCGGGCAGGCAGCCACCCTCGATGCCCACCTGGCGCGCCAGGCGCACCGCGGGGAAGGTCTCCTCGTCCAGCGGTTCGAATGTCCAGGTACCGGGCGCGCCGAAATCGCAGGCCGCTGCCGCGCCGGGCACACGATCCGGCCAGCCCAACGCCAGCGCGATCGGCAACCGCATATCGGGTGGGCTTGCCTGCGCGAGGGTGGCGCCGTCGGTGAAGGTCACCATCGAGTGCACGATCGACTGCGGGTGTACCACCACGTCGATGCGGTCGTAGGGCACCCCGAACAGCAGGTGGGTCTCGATCACCTCCAGTGCCTTGTTGACCATGCTCGCCGAGTTGATGGTGACCACCGGACCCATGTCCCACGTGGGGTGGGCCATCGCATCCCGCAGCGTGACCCCGGCCAACTGGGCCCGGCTACGGCCGCGGAACGGCCCGCCCGATGCCGTCAGCACCAGTTTGGCGATCTCCGGACGGCGGCCACCCCGCAGACACTGCGCCAGCGCCGAATGCTCGGAGTCAACCGGAACCAGCTGCCCGGGTTTCGCGGCGGCCAGTACCAGCGGACCACCCGCGACCAGTGACTCCTTGTTCGCCAGCGCCAGCGTCGCGCCGGTCGCCAGTGCGCGCAAGGTCGGAGCGAGCCCCATGGATCCGGTGAGCCCGTTGAGTACCACGTCAACGGGTGTGGTCGCGATAAGTTCGGCGACGGCGTCCTGACCAGCCAGTACCCGGGGCATCCTGAACTCGCCGCGGTCGTATCCGGCGCGCTGGGCGGCCGTGTAGAGCGCGAGCGTCACATCCTCCACGGCGGTCGCGCGCGACACCGCGACCACATCCACGGCACAACGCAGCGCCTGCTCCGCGATGAGCTGCGGCCGCCCACCCCCGGCGGCCAGGCCGACCGCCCGGAACCGCTCGGGGTTCGCCGCGATCACGTCGAGCGCCTGGGTACCGATCGACCCGGTCGAGCCGAGCACGAGCACATCCCGGCTGGCGCTGGCTGGTGTCTGGTCGGAGAGGCCGTCATCTGTCGAGGTCATGGGCACCACACCTGCCATTGTCCCCGACGACTGGTGGGGCCCGGCACACCCCGCTGGATAAGCGCATCACACTGTCGGGTGGTAGATCGTCTCAGGATGGGGTAACCCCCTATGCACGGCACTGTGGGCTGGCGGCCCGCAGATGGACTCAAGGAGAGCAACATGGGCATCATCAGCTGGATCATCCTCGGGCTGATCGTCGGCATCATCGCTAAGGTGATCATGCCAGGCAGGGATGGTGGCGGGATCATCCTCACCGTGCTGCTCGGAATCGCGGGCGGCTTCGTCGGCGGCTGGATCGGCAAGTTCGCCTTCCACACCCAACTCGGCGGGTTCTTCGACCTACGCACCTGGGTACTGGCGATCGTCGGAGCGATCGTGGTGCTCGGCGCGTACAGGCTGATCTTCCGCAGGCGCAGGAGGGTGTCGCGCTGAAGCGCTTGTCGGGCGCCGTCGCGAGTGAATCGGCCGGTGTGCGAAGATAATTGGGCTGAACCAGCCCAGCGGGCGTGAGCGGGAGGATTGCTGCGGTGGCCGAGAAGAAGGAACTGCCTGCGTCACGGACGGTCGATCCGGAGGACGAACCGTCGGCCAAATGGGGCTGGCACGGCACCTTTCCGATGGCCACGCAGGTCGCAGGCTGGTTTGCCGCCATTGTCTGCTTCCTGATGTTGACGGCCACCCACACCAGCAAGACCGAGTGGGTCTTCTTGGTCGCCACCGGCGTCATCATCATCGCCCTGTTGCTTAACAGCCTGCGCCGCAAGCGGAGCGCCTGGCGCCGCTAGCCTGTGATCGCGATGTGAGCGTCGCGCCACGCTCACCGATTTCTGCCCGTTACCCGCAGCGCGCGACATCCCGGCAGAAAGTGGACGACCGCGCCCAAGGGGCTGAGCGCGCATCCGCACGGGGCGACTGTCACGCGCGCAGCAGCCATAGCGCGTCGATCGGCACGGCTCGGAGTTTCTCGCCGAATGGCAGGGGTTGCCCACCGGT
>JBOHEL010000672.1:0-2457 GCA_050700995.1 Sciscionella sp.
CTGGTCCTGACCTCGGTACCGGTCCGGAGCACGGGTCGCACCTGGTCGACATAGGACTCCAACCCGACGACAACGGATGCCCTGCGCAACTCGGCATCGGCACGCGGTGTGCGATCAGCGGCAGCGCCCGGCCCCAGCCCGACGACGGCCAACCGGCCCCTCGGGCGCATCCGCGCCACCGCCATGGTGACGTTGCGGGCTTTCACCTTCGGCATCACCAGCTCGACCGGCCCACCGCCTGAGTTCTGCGCGGCAGCGTGCAGAGCGGCGGCCTCCGCCACACTCGGGGTCCCGACCTCGGCGCACACAATCCCGCTCGGGTTGGGCACTTCCACTGTGGACAGTGTGGCCGCCGGATAGCTCAGCAGCGCCACACCGGCTTCGGCCGTCCAGAACTCGTGCCGCTGCACGGCCTCACATATCCCGCGCTCGCCCGCCTTCAGATCGATCGTGGCGAACGCCCGCACCGCACGCAGGTCCAGCCCGGCGTCCGGTTCCATCCTGGCAAGCAGATTCGACACCGCATCGGTCGGCACTGCCCGAGCCGACCCGATACCGACGATCAGCGTCCGTGGAATCAACCGCAACGTCTTGCCCGCGACCGGCCGCACCGGCAGCCGATCATCGATCACCACAGTCCACTCCGCACTCCCGGCGCCGGGAGTGACGTTATCGGGCAGTGGCGGCAACGGAAAGCCCAGCGGGTTGACGATCCGCACCGGCAAGCCATCGAGCACTGCAACCGCACAGGAAGCGAGGTCACCGTCCACTACCGCGGCGAGCGACTCGGCAAGCTCGTCGAGCGGCGTGCTCGCGGTGGCATCGGACGCGGTGGTGATCACCGGCGTCGCGCCCATTATCTCGGCCACCCGTTCGGCCAGTGCGTTGGCACCACCAGCGTGACCACCGGCTAAGGCCACCGCGAAGCGACCAGCCTCGTCGACGCACACGATGCCAGGGTCAGATCGCTTATCCGCCAACAGTTCGGCCACCAGCCGCACCGTCGCACCGGTAGCGAGAAAGAACACGGCGGCGCCCAACTGGGGCCACAGCCGCCGCAGCGCGGGCCGGATCGGCCCGTCAACAACGACCGCGTCCTGACCGAGTCCTATCGCAAGCTCGGCAGCCGAAGCACGCCCCGCAGCCGTCACCGCGAACAAGCCGATCATGCGCCCCTCCAGCAAATTGCGGGACACCCGCACCCGGTCGGCCCGCACGAGTCAGCTCCGCCATCATCACTCATACGGACCTCCAGCAAATTGCGGGACACCCGCACCCGGTCGGCCCGCACGAGTCAGCTCCGCCATCATCACTCATACGGACCTCCGAACAGCAAGAACACGGGGTTGGTAGCGGCCAGGCGGCTCGCTCCGTCCGGCAGATCGGCCAGTCGAGCCGAGGACATCTCGCAGCCCTCCACCCGATATCCGGCCGCACGCAGGGTATCTCGCGCCGCGGCCAACCGGTCCACCCCAGCGAGCGCCACCACCAACCGGGTGGCACCCACGACAGCGCAAGCCGCGAGCACCTGCTGGCCACCGCCCCCGACAAAGATCGCATCGGGCGCGGGAAGGCCACCCAGCGACGCCGGGGCGGCGCCCTCGATCAGGCGAATGTCGACGCCGTGACGCTCCGCGTTGTGCACCACCCTGGTGCACTGCCCGGCGTCGGGCTCCACCGCGACCACGGCGGAGCCGAGCCGCGCACACTCCACCCCTACCGCACCGGAACCCGCCCCGACGTCCCACACCAGCGTGCCAGGTCGGGGCGCCAGCCTTGCCAGCGCGACCGCGCGCACCTCGTACTTACTGATCATCCCGTCGCGATGGGAGAACGCGTCCTCCGGCAACGCCCAGCCACCAGCGGGCGGGTGCGGCTCGCCACCGGCATGCCAGCCCCGCTCAGGAACCATCGCGGGGTCGGCGAGGCAGAACACCAGGTTGGGCTCCCGCCACACCCGCTCCGCCGCGCTCGCCGGATCCACAGTAGACAGTCGCTCACCCGCACCGCCGATGTCCTCTGCCACCACCAGCGACCGGCGCCAGCCCGCCAGACCCGCGCCGAGTTCCGCAGGCCCGCAACCGGGTGCGGTCAGCACCGCCACCGCAGGTCGCGCGCGGCACACGTTCAACGCCGGGCGAAACTCCCTGCCGTGCGCGCTGACCACCGCGAGGTCGTCCCAGGAGCGCCCGAGGGTCGCCGCCAGCCGCTGCACCGTCGAAACCGACGGCAGCACAAGCACTGAAATCCCATACTGCCGCAACGCACGCAGAATGCCGAAGAAGCCAGGATCGCCAGACGCCAACACCACAGGACGCCCAGCACCGGAGGAGTGCTGCGCGATTGCTGCCAGCGCCTGCCCGAGCTTGCCCAACTCCACAGTCGCCACGCCGCGTGGAGCCAGCCCCGCAAGGTGACGGCGTCCCCCAACCACCAACGTGGCGCTGGCCAGCGCCC
>JBOHEL010000673.1:0-2450 GCA_050700995.1 Sciscionella sp.
GCGCGTCGCGCTCGCTGAGCACGTCGCCACGCAAACTGTCGGTACCGTCCGTCATGATGAACCCGTGATCGCCGCCTGACGATCATGAGGACCGCCACCGAAGTTCAACGGGGAGCGGGACATCCTCGCCGGCCTGCAACGGCTGGGAGTAGGCCAGCCTGCGGCCAGGCGTCGACCGCTGCTGGTCCCAGTTATCCAACCGATCCTGCAGCTCGTCCTCCACCCGGCGGCCGGTATCGCGACCGCTGATCTCCTCGGCGCCCGCAAGCAGGTCGAGCAGCGGTCGGATCTGCTCGGAGGACAGACGCGAGGTCAATTCCCTGATCTCGGGTTCGAACCTTTTGGCCAGGCCCCGCTCGTCGGCCCGCGCCAGCCGCGTGCTGACGTCGTCCTCGGCGAGTCGGCGCATCCCGCCAAGATCGCGCAGGCTGTTGAAGTACCCGACCAGCGTCATGTACGGGTCGGTGACGCGGTTACGGCCGTAGCGGATGTGCAGCTTCTGCGCGGCGCCGAGCACTGAGACATATACCCGGATCAAGGTCGACTTGATCCGGGCACCATGCGCGCAGATACCGACGTACCGGCGGCCCGGGGTGGTGGCGGTGTCTCGCTGCCGGGCGAAGAAATTGTCATCGGCGGACAGGCCGGGCTGAGGGAACACCTCGGTGCTGCGATTGAACAGCGATCCGATCTGCTGGTTGGCGCGCCGGACCGTGGCAGTCGAGGCGATGACCTTGGGGCGGACGTTACGGGCGGTCTGCGGATCCCGCCAGGTGGCGAGCCTGTCGACGGCACCTTCGTAAAGCCCGACCAGTGAACCAGCGGGCCGGAAATCAGATGCAGCTCATCCTGGATTATCAGGTCGGGCGGCCGCAGCATGGATACCCCGACGATCCGGGCGGCGGGCGCGTCGGGGGTGGGCTGGTGACGTTCGCGTTCCCAGTCCTTGGCTGCCAGGTCGTCGGTCACGAATCCGTGCCGTTCACATCGGCGGCTGACGCGGCCGAACAGCGTGGTCGTCTCACCTTGCCAGGGCAGCTGAGCGAACTTGTCCACCGTGCCGATCAGCAGCGAGGGCGGGTGCCGGTAGATCTCCTCGTCGACGACCAGCACCCGTAGGCCTCTGCATTCCTCTGCATCAGGGCCGCCGTCGGCGAACAAGCCCGTCCCGAAGGGGCAGGAGACGTCCGGGCACAGCACCAGCGTGCGCCGGTATGCCTTGTGCACCACGATGTCCCGACCAGCGTCGATCCTGCTGCCACACCATGGGCAACTCGACAGCTGGTGTGGCGAACCCTGTCCCCGGACCACCGGACCCCGGGACCGCCGGCGCTGCTTGAGCCACTCCTCGGCTTTGTCGGTGGTGTTGGGGGTGACCCGCGCTCCGACTCACATCCCGATCCGGAACGGGTGATCACCCCAGGTGGCCAGATCGTCGCGGCGCAGTACCTCGGCGGCGCAGATCAGCGTCGCAGCGCGTTCGAACTGCTGGATGGTGAGCAATCTCAGCGTGTAGCGCATCATCACTGCGATCCCGGCGGCGGCGTCCAGCTCGCCGAACCGGGGCTGCAGCCGTCGTATCGCCATGGTGAACGCGGTCAACCCGAGGTACGCCTCGGTCTTGCCGCCCCCGGTGGGGAACCACAGCAGGTCACTGCGGTGTGGGGAGCGCGGTGATCGAAAGTGGGTCACCGCGCCGTTGGGAGCGACCTCTGTGCATCGAGTTTCCCGCACTGGTCGCCCCGCGTCGCTAGGCGTCAGGCGAGCATTCGACGCACCCACCGGCGTGCCTGCTCCACTTCGTGGTCAGACAGGCACCCCAGGGGTGCAGTCCGGGCGAAGCGGGTAGTTGAGATCGCACGGATGTCCTCAGTGCGGGCCCAACTTGGTTGCTTGAGACCCGACTCCGTCGAGTTGATCGCGATGTGGTGCGGCAAGCTGCGATCACGCGTGGTGAGGGGTACCACCAGTGCCATCGCGATCGGAAACCGGCAATGGTCCTCAGATCCCACGATGACCGCGGGCCGGAGCCCGCCCTGCTCGCTGCCCGCCAGTGATCCGAAGTCGACCAGCCACACTTGCCACGGCTCGATCGTGGCGGCACGGGTCATTGGTTGTACTCGGGGTACTCGTCACGGGCGTTGTTGCCGAGCCCATCCGCGACCGTGCCCTCCGTATGCCGGAGTTCCTGCTGGTAGTCGGCCCACTGTTCGGTGTCGTTGCGAAGCCGCGCATAGGCTGCGTGAACCTGCCGCATCTCGTGCTCGTCGATCAGCCGGTTGAGGGCGGTTTCCTGGCTGACACCTCCGAAGTGCTCGCGTGCCACCGTCGCAAGCCGGTCCCGGGTGCGGCTGTCCAGCCGTACGGTTGTGGTAGCCATAGGATGAGTATGCCAGAAGGCATGCGCAGAAGTATGTATTAAATGCATACCTCGTGTTGCACCGCAGTGG
>JBOHEL010000674.1:0-2446 GCA_050700995.1 Sciscionella sp.
CAAGAGTCGCTTGAAGAACTCCAGGCGCGGTTTCATCGGTTCCTGGAGGATGAGATCTGGTCACAGCTTCCGCCAGAAGAGCTGGACAAGCCGCCGCTGAGTAAGGCAGAAGTGGAAGACATTCTGGGGATCGGACCGGAAGGGTGGTAGTCCTCGATACTTCAGCCGTTATCGCCGTGCTACGTCGCGAACGTGGATATCAAGCGATCGAGCGTCACCTAGTTCGGAGTGACGGTGCGTTGATTGGTGCGCCAACGTTGGTCGAGACGACGATGGTCGCCATCGGCAGGCTCGGCGTCCGAGGCAAGACCAGCGTGGCGAGGTTCATGCAGGAGCTGAATGTTGACGTCATCGAATTCGGTGCGCAGCATGCCGCCCGTGCGGTCGAGGCGTTTCAACGGTTCGGCAAGGGCAGGCATCCTGCCGGTTTGAACTTGGGAGACTGTCATTCTTATGCGACGGCTTCGATCGCGCGGGAGTCCCTATTGTTCGTTGGCAACGATTTCACGCAGACGGATCTGAAGCTGGTGGATCTGGCGCAGGAGTGACCTGCTCGTCGGCACCGCTGGTATACCCATCGACCATACTGTCGCCGTTGCTGTGTTCGCGCTGCCTCGCGAACCAGGATGGTGCGTAGACCGCCGCGACGATCGCCAGTACCGTCGCGAGTGGGATACCGGCGAACAAGCCGAGGGTCGGCCACAGGCCAAGCCCCCATGCGGCGGTTCCTGGCACCGCTCCGGCGAGATACGTCATCCCCCGAGGCTAACTCCGGGAAGGTCAGCCCAAGGTGTGGCGACACAACTTCGCGACCGCCGTGGCGTGACCGTCAGCACACCGCCGCAGTGGGCGCGGCGAGTCAGCTGGTGATGTCCTTGCGGCTGAAGCGGCGGACGGCGAGTGTCGTGAACAGGGCCGCGTAGATCAGCGCGGAAAGCACCCCGCGCACCAGATCGTTCCAGTCGAGGTCACCGAGCGCGCCGTTGAAAAGGTCCGACCACGCGTAGGAATAGTGCGTCGGAAGGTACTCCCGTAGCCCGCCGAGCGCGGTGATCGAATCCAGGATTTGCGACAGGATAGACACCAGCACCGCACCGCCCACCGCGCCGAGCGGGGCGTCCGTGGTCACCGAAAGCAGCTGTGCCAGCCCCGCCACCCAAGACAGTTGCACCGCCAGGTACACCACTGTGAGCCCTAGCCGTCCGACCCCTGGCCAGAACGCCAGCGCCTGGCCGGTGGGGCTCACCATATCTCCGGTGCCGTATACGGTAACGCCGACAAGCAACGCCACCAGCGGCAGCACCACCAGGCCAAGCAGCGAGAGAGCTCCGGCAACGACCGCCTTTTGTCGCAGCAGCCGTACGCGCGGCACCGGGATCACCAGCAGGTACTTCAGCGTTGACCAGGAAGCCTCGCTCGCGATGGTGTCACCGAAGAACAGCGCCACGATCACGATCAGCAGGAACCCGACCGAGGCGAACAACGCGAACGTCACGAAGTTCAGCCCGCTCGAAGTAGCCAGGTCCACCAGTTGCCCGGACTGCCTGCCCTCGTTGTTCGAGTTGCCCGACCCGAGGGTGAAAGCCAGCAGCAGCAAGAACGGCAGCACCACGAGGAAACCCAGTGCGAGCTGTGTCCTGCGCCGCCGCAGTTGCCGGTAAAGCTCGACCCGTAGCCCGAGCGTGCGGCCCGCGGAATATGCGGGCGCACCGCCCGCAAGATCAGAGGTCACGACACTCCGCCTCCTGTGTTTTGCGGGGCACCCGCACCCGGTCGGCGTTCGTGAGCGGTGCTGCGCAGGCTTCGCGATTGTCGCTCACTCCGCCTCCTGTGTTTTGCGGGGCACCCGCACCCGGTCGGCGTTCGTGAGCGGTGCTGCGCAGGCTTCGCGATTGTCGCTCACTCCGCCTCCGTCTCCACCAGTCGCAGGAAAGCGTCTTCCAGGCGGCCGTGCGGGCCCGCCCGCTCGACGCTTATCCCCGCACCAACCAGTGCCGCGACGACGTCGGCACGGGCCGAGCCATTCAGCCTCGCGTACACCACATCCTGCTCGCTGCGGACCTCCGACACCCCGTCGACAGCGGCGAGCAGCGCCACCGCGCGCGCCGGTGCGTCCACTGCGAACTCGGACTCGTTCCCGTCGTTCACCATTGCCGCGACCTCGCCCGAGGCGATCAGCTTGCCTCGGTTCATCACCACGACGTGCCCGCAGGTCTGTTCGACCTCGGCGAGCACGTGGCTGGACACCAGTACCGTGCGCCCGGTCGAGGAGTACCGCAGCAGCAGGTCGCGGGTGTCCCGGATTTGCGGCGGGTCCAACCCATTGGTTGGCTCGTCAAGCACCAGCAGGTCCGGCATGCCGAGCATGGCTTGGGCGATCGCGAGTCGCTGGCGCATCCCCAGCGAATAGGTGCCGACCTTGCGGTGCACCGCGTCCCCGAGATCC
>JBOHEL010000675.1:0-2443 GCA_050700995.1 Sciscionella sp.
CATCCTGCGGCGCCGGCCGGTGAGTTGCTCGATCCGAGTGCCGCGCGCCACAAGGTAGCGCCTGCGCGCGAGCGCGGGTAGACAGGGCTCGGCAGGTCGCCACCACCGCTGATCCTGATACGTGCGCTGCCGCTGGGGCAGGCCTCAGACCTGCGGGAAGGGCTATTTTCGGGCGGAGTGAGTCACGGCGGGTTCGGTACGTAGGCTCATGGGGTGGCTACCGTCATCCTGTTGCGACACGCGCGTTCCTCGGCTAATGGTTCCGGGGTGTTGGCGGGCCGCACCGCGCGGGTGGGGCTCGATCCGGCAGGTGTCGAGCAGGCGGCCGCCGTGGTTGCTCGGCTGGCGGGCGTCGAGCTCGCGGCTGTGGTGCGGTCCCCGTTGTTGCGCTGCGGCCAGACCGTCGCGCCGCTGCTCGCCGAACGCGGTATCAGTGCCGTGCGGGACGTCAGGCTGTCCGAAGTGGACTACGGCGAGTGGACGGGCAGGGAGTTGAAGTCGCTGAGCAAGGAACCGCTGTGGCGCGTGGTGCAGGCGCACCCCTCCGCGGCGGTCTTCCCAGGCGGTGAGGGGCTCGCCGCGGTGCAGGCAAGAGCCGTCGCGGCCATCCGGGCGCACGACGAGCAGGTCACGTCGGAGCACGGCGCCGAAGCGGTCTGGCTGGCCTGCAGCCATGGCGACGTCATCAAGTCCGTGCTGGCAGACGCGCTGGGCACCCACCTCGACTCGTTCCAGCGGATCACGGTGGATCCGTGTTCGGTGTCGGTGGTGCGCTATACACAGACGCGGCCGTTCGTGCTGCGGATGAACGAGCACGGCGGCGACCTGGCCGGGATCGTGCCTCCGAAGAGCAAGCGACGGCGCAAGGCGGCGTCGGACGCGGTGCCCGGCGGCACTACCGGCCGTTGACCGGCAGGTAACTCGCAGCTTCGCCCCAGCCAACACACAGCACCTTCTCAGCATGGCGCGGGAGGATGTGTGCATGGACAACGAGACCCCGAACGAAGAACAGCGCAACCAGCAGGCCGCCTCGCCGCAGTCGGCGGGAGCCTCCGGTGGTGCCGCGCAGCAGGACCCCACCTGGTCAGGCTCCGCCGCTGGGGCTCCATACAGCCAGCAGGGCCAGGGCTGGTGGGCGGCGCAATCCGGCACCACGCCCGGCTACCACCTACCGCCACCCGGCGGTAACGCCACAGCACAGCTCCCGCCGCAGGCACCGCGCCCTCGGCGCAAGAAACTTTACGCGGGGGTGGCGGCCACCGCGCTAGTGGCGGGGATCATCGGCGGCGGCGTCGGCCTCGGCGGCGGCTATCTGCTTGCCGACAACGGCGGCGCGAGCGCCCCGACACTGGTCGGGCAGGCTCCGAACATCAACACCGCGAGCCTGAAGCCAGGCTCGGTGGAGTACGCGGCGAAGGTGGCGGGCAAGAGCACCGTCGACATCATGGTGCGTGCCGGGCAGACCGGCGACGAGGGCACCGGCATCGTACTGTCGCAAGACGGCTATGTGCTGACCAACAACCACGTGGTCGCGGCGGCCGCGAACGGCGGGCAGATCCAAGTGACACTGCCCAGCGGCAACAAGAAGAGCGCCAAGATCGTGGGCACCGCCCCCTCCTACGACCTCGCGGTGATCAAGGTCGCAGGAACCAGCGGGCTGACTCCCGCCCAGCTAGGGCAATCCAAGAGCGTGCAGGTCGGCGAGCCTGTCGCCGCCATCGGCTCGCCCTTCGGCTACGCGGGCACCGTGACGTCAGGCATCGTGAGCGCGCTGTCGAGGACCGTCACCGTGCAGGCGAATAACGGTCAGGCCGTTGTCTACACGGGATTGCAGACCGATGCCTCGATCAACCCCGGTAACTCGGGTGGCCCGCTGGTGAATATGGACGGCCAGGTGATCGGGGTGAACTCCTCGATCAGCACTGGGAACGGCCAGAGTTCCAGCTCCGGGCAGAGCGGCAGCATCGGCATCGGCTTCTCGATCCCGGTGGACACCGCACGGCGGGTAGCCAACGATCTGATGCACCAGGGTTACGCGACCAAGCCGGTGCTCGGCGTTTCCGGGCACATCGGCACGTCGAGCAGCGCGGGCGGAGCACGTATCGCCTCGGTGCAGAACGGCTCGGCCGCGGCGAAGGCAGGATTGAAGGCAGGCGACGTGATCACCAAGGTGAACAACACGCCGGTCAGCGACTACGCCGATCTGATGGCGCAGATCCTCGATCACCAGCCGAACCAGCAGATCACGCTCACCGTGAAGAGCCAGGGCGGTGGCAGCCGGACCGTGCAGGCCACCCTCGGCAGTGAAAAGGACCAGGCACAGACAACGGTCCCGCAGCAGCAGAGCCCGTTCGGCGGGCAGGGCAACAACCCGTTCGGCGGATTCGGCGGGCACTAGTACTACCTCCCCAGGTGCGGTGCGACGATGTTCGGGGCGTCGCAC
>JBOHEL010000676.1:0-2435 GCA_050700995.1 Sciscionella sp.
GGGACAGCCGCGGGCGTGTTGATGGCTGGGGTTCCGCCTATGGAGGTGAGCATGTTGCAGGCCAGCCCCAGATGACTCATCTCCTCCAGCACAATGTTCCTGATCAGGGAGAACACCGGGCTGTCCAGATCTTTGACCGACCACATCGCGCACAGGTACGGAGGGATGGTCGCCATCTCGAGCTCCACCGCCGCCTGCAGCGCTTGCTGCAACCAGGCCAAGTCGTGGTCGTCGGGTGGCAACTGCATCAGCTCGAGGATCTTCATCGTGTTCTTCCCCGATCCCCCGGTCAGATGGCCGGTGGACCGCTCCGGCCCACCGAGACGTCCACCCCGTCACCCGACCCGCGACAATCAGCCTAGCGCCGCTTGGGTGCAAGGGTTGAAATTTGAGCCGAGTTCAGGCGGTCGTCCGCGCTTGTAGTGCGTTCCACCGTGCGCAGCCATGCGTGGCTGGCCGCCGTCTCGCGGCTTGTGTCTCGCCGCTGGGCCGGATCTCGACGAAGCTGTGCCACAGGCTGCAGCGTCGTCGTCGACCGCGGCGGCGACGACCTACATCCAGGGCCTGACCACAACGGCAACCCGCTGTGCGCCGCCGTGCGCCCTCCTCCCTCATCGAATGGTCAGTACAGTCCGCGAAATAACGCCCGTTTAGCGGCTCAGTCGATTGTGTGGTGGGCCGACTAGCAGGTGATCATCCGGGTTCGTGCGCACCCGATCGTGGTGGCTGGGCATTTCGCGACTTGCTGCTCTGGACGGTCGGGGCCGACCAGTTGCACCAAGCGCGCTCGTCCAGTTAGAGGGCTTATGCGGCACGGCCGTTAATCTCGAGTCAACTGTTGAGGGTTGGGTCGACTCCAGTGCGATAGTTCGAGTGTGCGCCGGTGCCGCGTCCCGTGAACTCGACAAGACCGACCTGCGGAGGGGACAGAAACGTCGGCCGCGTCGAGTTCACGGACAGCGCCTACGGGCAGCCAGCCAGGGAACACGCCTGCTCGGGATGGGGCACAGCCCCGTGAGGGATTGGCTGCTGGTGACGGGCCCTGGTGACCGGAGTGCCTCGACCGGGCATGGTCAAGCAACGTGTTGCCCCGGGATACTGCCGTCGTGGCGTACGACGTCGACCTAGCCAATCGGCTGCGTGAGATTCTGGCCAGCGAGCCCGGAGTCGTCGAGAAGCCCATGTTCGGCGGCCTGGCGTTCATGGTGGCCGGGCACATGGCCGTCAGCGCGAGCGGTCAGGGTGGCCTCCTGCTTCGCGTCGATCCGGCTGAAACCGACGCCCTCATCGTCGATCCGCGGGCGAGTCGGTTCGTCATGCGCAGACGCGAGATTGACGGCTGGCTGCGGATTAACATCGATGCGTACGCCACCGACGCCGAGCTCGAGGAGTGGATCAGGCACGGTGTCGACTACGCCAGGTCGCTGCCACCGAAGTGATCGAAAGCGAAATCGCCAGTCGGGCATCCGTGTACGGGTCTGGCCGTCGTAACCGACGCCCCAGATCATGGGGTACACCAGCCGTTCCACACGATGGCGGAGAGCTCCATTTCACCAACGGACCGATCAAGGCCGCCGGAGAAGACACCGGCGGGGCGTACGCGCTGCTGGACTTCGTCGTGCCTCCGGAAGATAAGGCGCCTGCACCGCACGTGCATCGCCGCACCGGCGAAGCCTTCTACGTCATCGAGGGGACACTGAAGATCCGCCTCGACGATGAGCATCGCCTGGCCACCCCCGGCTCGTTCATCTTTGTTCCCCCCCGGGGTTGTGCACACGTTCGCAGTCGAGGGGCACGTCCCAGCGCGGTTCCTCGTCATTCTCTCGCCACCCGAGCTCCTCGACTTCTTCAGGGACATGTACGGACTGCCCCCGGCTGCGCGCAGTGGTGGGCCCTACGACATCGAGATCACGGACCGGGATGACGGGGTAGAGCGCTTCTGATTCCCCGTGATACCGGCTCGGTCCGCCACGCTGGACACAGGTTGTTAACTTTCCGGGTGGTCCGATTGGCGTCGTCCGGATGCAGATCGGCGTGGAGGAGTTGCCAGACGTGCGCCGTGTCGGGCGGCGTGACCGGGAACTCACCGCCGCGGCCGGCACCACCCCGGACGCCCCGTTTCTCCAAGAAAACGCCCGGTTCTTCATCGAGACACTGCCTGGCTGAACCGAACCTCTGGGATCACCCGGCGGAGCGACCAAGATTAGGACCAATCGGCGTCGACCCACCTTTCGTGCACGACTATGTCCCGCATGACGGGCCCGGGTGAAGGGTGGGATTGGCCTGAGCTGGGAATCAGTGTGGCTGGTCGGCGACGCGGCAGGGGATGTCAGTGGTTTCTCCGAGGTGGTAGCTGGCGCACACGCGGTGGTAACCGTCGGCGATCTGCAGGGCGATTGCGTGACCGAGGTTGCCCCGAATCAGCAGGACGGGCG
>JBOHEL010000677.1:0-2430 GCA_050700995.1 Sciscionella sp.
CGCTCAACGCCGTGAGCACCCCGGATCTGCCTAGTGACACCGCTGCGCCCGCAGAGGGCCTTGAGGATGTGCCGCCGCAGGCACGCGAGCGGCACAACGCGCTGGCAGAGGAGATCAACGGCCATCGATTCCGGTACTACGTGCTGGACTCACCGACTATCGCCGACGGCGAGTTCGACACGTTGATGCGTGAGGTGCAGGACCTTGAGGCGGCTCATCCTGGGCTTGCGACTCCCGACTCGCCGACACAGCGGGTCGGCGGCACGTTCTCCACCGAGTTCACCGCAGTCGATCATCTTGAGCGGTTGTTGAGCCTCGACAACGCCTTCTCAGTCGAGGAGTTGCAGGCGTGGGCCGAACGGGTGCGCGCCGAGATCGGCTCGACCCGGATCCACTACCTGTGCGAGCTGAAGATCGACGGCCTGGCCATCAACCTGCTCTACCAGGACGGCAAGCTGGTGCGCGCGCTGACCAGGGGCGACGGGCGGACCGGGGAGGATGTGACGCTCAACGTCCGCACCATGCGTGACGTGCCCGATCACCTCGCCGAGAGTGAGCGGTTCCCGGTGCCTGGCCTGGTCGAGGTGCGCGGTGAGGTGTTCTTCGTTGTCGAGGAGTTCGGTGAGCTGAACGCGGGCCTGGTCGAACAGGGCAAGGCGCCGTTCGCGAACCCGCGTAACGCGGCGGCCGGTTCGCTGCGGCAGAAGGATCCTCGGGTCACCAAGACCAGGCCGCTGCGGTTGATTTGCCACGGCCTTGGCAAGCGGGAGGGATTCGAACCGTCTCGGCAGTCACAGTCCTACGACGCGTTGCGCGCGTGGGGACTGCCGGTGTCGCGGCACACCAAGGTCGTTGCTTCGCTGGCCGATGTGCAGCGTCATATCGAGTACTGGGGCGGGCACCGGCACGACGCGGAGCACGAGATCGACGGCATCGTCGTCAAGATCGACGAGGTGTCGGTGCAGCGCAGGCTCGGCTCCACCGCGCGGGCGCCACGATGGGCGATCGCGTTCAAATACCCGCCGGAGGAGGCCACGACAAGGCTGCTGGATATCCAGGTCAATGTGGGGCGTACCGGGAGGGTGACACCGTTCGCCGTGATGGAGCCGGTGAAGGTAGCCGGGTCAACGGTATCGATGGCGACGCTGCACAACGCGTCGGAGGTCAAGCGGAAAGGGGTGTTGATCGGCGATCGGGTGGTGATCAGGAAAGCCGGTGACGTGATCCCCGAGGTGCTTTCTCCGGTGGTCGACGCGCGCGACGGCAGCGAACGGGCGTTCGTGATGCCGGTGACGTGTCCGGAATGCGGGACAGTGCTGCGGCAGGAAAAGGAGGGCGACGCCGATATCCGTTGCCCCAATTCGCATGCGTGTCCCGCGCAGCTCCGAGAGCGGTTGTTCCACCTGGCGGGCAGGGGAGCCTTCGACATCGAGGTGCTTGGCTACGAGGCGGCCGCCGCGCTGCTCTCCTTCGCTGTGCTGCGTGACGAAGGCGATGTGTTCGACCTTGACGCCGAGGCGTTGCGGTCCGTCGAGCTGTTCCGCACCAAGGCCGGCGAGCTGTCGGCCAATGGCCGCAAACTGCTGTCCAATCTGGCGTTGGCGAAGGACCGTCCACTGTGGCGGGTGTTGGTGGCGTTGTCGATCCGCCACGTCGGCCCGACGGCTGCCCGCGCGCTCGCGGGGGAGTTCGGTTCGCTCGATGCCATCGAGCGGGCCAGTGAGGATGATCTGGCGGCGGTCGAGGGCGTCGGTCCCACCATCGCCGTCGCCGTCATCGAATGGTTCCAGGTGGGCTGGCACCGCGAGGTGGTCCAGAAGTGGCGGCGAGCCGGCGTGCGGATGGCTGAGGATCGGGATGCCAGCGTGCCACGCACGCTGGAGGGGTTGTCGATCGTGGTCACCGGCTCGCTGGAGGGGTTCTCAAGGGATGAGGCCAAGGAGGCGATCCTGGCGCGCGGCGGCAAGGCAGCGGGTTCGGTGTCGAAGAAGACGGCCTTCGTGGTGGTCGGCGAGGCGCCCGGCTCCAAGCACGACAAGGCGATCCAGCTCAAGGTTGCGGTGCTCGACGAGGAGGGTTTCCGCGTGCTGCTGGAGCGGGGCCCTGAGGCTGCGGAGGAGATGGCGCAGACACCAGGGGAGTGAGTGCGTCCGCACACTGAGGTGTATAGTTGGTGCATGTCACGCACCAACATCGACATCGACGATGAGCTCGTCGCCGAGGTCATGCGCCGATACAACCTGAAGACCAAAAAGGATGCCGTCGATCTCGCGCTACACAAGGCAGCTCCGACGACCACCACGGAGGACATCGATTCGCTGCGTGGTATCGGCTGGGAGGGTGACCTTGACGAGATGCGCCGCGGCCACGATCCGGAGCGCGCGTGGTACTCCGACTGATCGACACGGGCGTATGGATTGATTGGTTCCG
>JBOHEL010000678.1:0-2420 GCA_050700995.1 Sciscionella sp.
CATCGCCGCCGCCCCACTCACCTGAGCGCCAGCTCGGCCGCCTCTCTCGCGCACCCCCACGACAGGCTCACCCCACTGCCGCCGTGCCCGTAGTTGTGCACACACCACGCCGCGCCGAGCGATTCCGCCTCCACCCGCACGGCAGGACGATCGGGTCGGAGCCCAACCACGGTCTCGATCACCTCGGCCGCTGCCAGCCGGGGCTCGACCGTGCGGCAGCGGGCAACGATCCGCGCCGCGAGCGCGGGATCAGGGGTGGTGTCCCAGCTGTCCGGCACCGAGATACCGCCACACACCACACGTTCGGCGTGCGGGAAATAGCTGGTCCATTCCGCTCCATGACCCAGTTCCATGAACAACTCGTCGAGACCGGGATTGCTCAGCACGACATGCTGACCACGGACCGGGCGCACGGTCGGGTCGCCTGCCAGCTCACGCGCGCCGAGACCTGAGCAGTTCACCACGATCGGTGCGACGTCCGCGGCTTCGGCAAGCGAGCGCACGGTGCGGATCTCGATCTCGCCACCCGAGGAGACCAGCCGCGCCGTCAGGTACGTCAGGTACCGCGACATATCCACCAGCGGCATCGTGCCGCGGAAGCCGCCGGCGAAGCCGGCTGGCAGTTCGCCGGGCTCGCAGGGCCGCAGGTCGGGGATCAGCTTGGCCTGTGGCGGCACCTCGCCGGTCGGCGGCAGTTCGCCAACCGTCAGCGCGGGCGCCATCCGCACGCCGCTCGACGGGTCGAGCGCCAGTTCACGAAAGTCCCGCAGCGAGCGCTCCGTCCAGGCGAGTGTCTTGTCGAGCGGCTCCTGGAACGACGGGCCCCACAGCGCACCCGCGACGGCCGACGTGGTGCGCTCCGGCGGTGCTGCCGTCCAGATCACGACGCGCCTGCCCGCATCGGCCAGGCAGATCGCTGAGGTCAGCCCGCTGACTCCCGCACCGATCACCACGATCGGATCCGCACTGTTGGGCATCGCACCACGTTACTTGCAGGCATCGTGTCCGCAACAGATTTCAACAAATTGTTGACACGATCTTGTGACCCAGCTAACGTCAACATTCGAAACTTTAATTTTGTATCGCGGAATTTACCAGCGAGGAGTGGTCGGCGTGCACGAGACCACGTCAACATCGGCAGCCGCGGACCGGCGCCCAGAGGACCAGCGGCTGCCCGCCCGCCAACTGCTGGCATACGGGTTGCAACACATCCTGACCATGTACGGCGGGATCATCGCACCGCCGCTGATCGTCGGTGCGGCGGCCGGTCTCAGCGGAGCGCAACTCGGGCTGCTGGTGACCGCGACCATCTTCGTCAGCGGGTTGGCCACCGTGCTGCAGACCCTTGGCGTGCCGTTGATCGGCTCGAAGCTGCCCCTGGTACAGGGCGCGTCGTTCGCCGCGGTATCGACCATGGCCGCCATCGCCACCCGCAGCCACGGGCTGGCCGCGGTTTTCGGCGCCACCATCGCCGGCGGGCTGGTCGGCCTTCTCGCCAGCATCTTCTTCGGCAAGGTCGTGCGCTTCTTCCCGCCGGTGGTCACCGGATCCGTGATCACGGTGATCGGGTTGTCGCTGCTGCCCGTGGCGTTCGGGTGGGCCAGCGGTGGCACTGAGGGCGGCGGCACCGGTGGCAGCATGGCCGGTATCGGGCTCGCCGGCCTCACGCTGCTGATCATCCTGCTGCTCTCCCGGCTGGGCCGGGGGGCGATCTCGCGGCTGTCGATCCTGCTCGGCATCGTCATCGGCACCGGCATCGCCGCCGCGCTCGGCAAGGCAGACTTCTCCGATGTGGGTTCCGGCGCGATGTTCTCGTTACCGCATCCCTTGAGTTTCGGCGTGCCGCAGTTCGAGCCTGCCGCAGTACTGTCGATGGTCATCGTGATATTCGTGGTGCTCACCGAGACCACTGCGGACATCCTCGCGGTTGGCGAGATCGTCGGCACCGATGTCGATGCCCGCCGCGTCGGCGACGGCCTGCGCGCCGACATGGTTTCTACCACGCTTTCCCCGCTGCTCGGTGGTTTCACCTGCAGCGCATTCGCGCAGAACGTCGGGTTGGTGGCACTGACCGGGATCAAGAGCCGCTTCGCGGTGGCAACCGGCGGCGGGATCCTCGTCCTGCTCGGCTTGTTCCCCGTGTTGGGGCGCGTCATCGCGGCAGTACCGCTGCCGGTGCTCGGCGGCGCCGGGATCGTGCTGTTCGGCTCGGTCGCCGCCAGCGGGATCCGCACGTTGTCCTCGGTGAAGTTCGACGGCACGCTCAACCTCGTCATCGTGGCGACCGCTATCAGCTTCGGCATCATCCCGGTAGCGATGCCCAACTTCTGGAAAGCATTCCCCGGCTGGTTCGACCTGATCATGAGCTCCGGGATCAGCGCGGCCAGCGTCGTTGCCGTGGTACTCAACCTGCTGTTCAA
>JBOHEL010000679.1:0-2408 GCA_050700995.1 Sciscionella sp.
CACCAACGACGCCAACTCCTCATACGAGGGCAGCGGTTCGTCGGGCACGACCACCATGATCCACACATCGACTCGACAGATCAACTTGCCACGCCGACCCAGCCAGCTGACCAGTCACATCTCCGATTACCCGCATAATGCCGATGTGCGGGCGTTCTGCTGGCGGCGAACGGGCCTACAGCGGAGCCGTCGCCTCGACGACAGTGGGAGCATGAGTCCTGACGGACCTGCGGACCGGCAGGGTCAGCTCACCGATCTTTATGCGGCGTTCAACAGGCGCGACATGCCAGCGTTGCTGGCGGCCATGGCACCCGACGTCGTGTGGCCGAACGGCTGGGAGGGTGGAACCCTCCGTGGACGTGACGAGGTGTGTGACTACTGGACGCGCCAGTGGGGCCAGATCGTACCGACAGTCAGCCCTACGGGCTTCCGTCCCGAAAGCGATGGGCGCATCGCTGTTGCTGTGCACCAAGTCGTGCGCGATAAAGCAGGCACGATTATCGCGGACGGAACCGTCACCCACGTCTACCGCTTCGTCGATGGTCTGGTGACCGAGATGGAGATCCTTGAGTGACGGGACGGCGGACGCGTCACTGAGTAGCCGAGCGCACCACAACGCCACCGCCCGGTCACCCAATCTCCCGCAAAGCGCTGCATGGGTATTGCTGCGCTCACGTCGTTGACCTTTGCTGGGTTCCCGTCCACTCCGCAGGTCGCGCTGTCCTGCCGAAATGAGGGGCGCGTCATCGCTTCGGGATGAGGTTGTCCGTCCACAGCGGACGACGGAAGGCAAGGAAAGTACCCAGTCCCTGCCACTTTCAACATATAGCGCGCTGGAGGGCCTTGCGGCACGCCGCTCGCCAGGTACTGCGGCACGTTGGGTGGTCATTGCCCCCCTCCTCATGATTGGCTTACCTCGACGGCTGACGCGCCGGGCCTGGACGGGCCTACGGTGGGTAGCCGTCTGACGACGTTCCTGGCGTCACTTCTCCTTGACCGGCGTCACATCGATGTCTTCGCGCGGAATGTTCGTGACGTTGCGGAACTCTTCGATCAGGGAGTCGCCGACGGAGCGGGTCGTCCCCTGTTTGAAGTATGGTGCGTGCTCCGTCGCGGACGAGTTGATCAGCACCTTCTGCTGGTAGAGCATCTCGTTCTCGGCAACTCCGGTGATGCGTGCCGCGTCCGCCCGGTTCGCCGCCTGCCGCGTCGTCCACCACCCGTTGGGCAAGACGTCGCCAGGGTTCTTGCAGTACCGATACAGCGGCATGACATCCGCCTCGGGACCACCCCCGCCCCAGACCTTCTGGCCACCGCCCGCCGGGCCCTCCGGGAGCATCCCTCCCGGAGGTGTCTTGCCCTCCGGGGGTGCCTCGCCCTTGGGCGCGACTCCTCTGGGGGCCGGCACGCTGGCTATGGCGATGACGATGGTCAGGATCGCAATCCGCAGGCTTCTTTCTTTGATCAGCTCGACCGTCTTGAGGTTGACCTGTTCCAGCGTGAGGTGCCGCCGCATGATGTCCACATAGGTTTCGAGCCAGTCGTGGACCCCAACAAGATAGGAGCTGTAGTAGTCGGCGGCGGCTAACCGGCCGGCAGCGGCCTCGTACTCAGGTGGGTAGAGACCACGAACGCCAGCGTTGAACTTCGGCCGCTTCTCGACATAAGCCTGCACGTCGGCCTTGCGGACCGCGTCATCTAGGACCAGGTACTCCCGGCGTGCCTCGGCCTGCTCGTCAACCCAGTAGCGCAGCCAGATCTGGTAGATCTGCCCGGCGTTTAGGGAGTTACTCGGGTCGCTGGCGACAGCGATGAAATCCTGCTTTCGCGCCGCCCAGTTGGCGCGTACTTGGCCGGCCGGAATGGCTTGAATTGTCGAACGCAGGTTTCCGATGTCGCGCGCGTTGAGATATACGCTGATGTTCTCGATCTGGTCGACAGGAAGTGCGTTCAGCTCAGCCTCGTGGGTCGCCCTGAAGTCCTCCCACGGGCTTTTCCTCGCGGCCACCGCTCGCAGGGCTGTCACCAGGCGAGGACCGCCGACGACACGAGCCGCCTCCTCATCGGACCGTAGGCCGACCGGAAAACCTTCCAGGGCCGGCAGCAGCGCGAACATCGGGAGCCCCTGCACCTCCGCCAGGCGTTGCTGGTTGGCGGGATCTCGCTGGACAACCGGTGCCGAAGTACGACCTGGTCGGGCGATCGTGGTCGCAGCCCGGTTGCCGGCCAGGCGTTGCAGAGCGAGGAGTCGCGGCACCCCGAGTTCATGAAACGGTTCCCAGCACGTCCCGGCGGCGGGTCGCGGTCGGGCAGGCGGCCTCACCCGCTCGTTGGCTTGACGCCGTTCGTTGGTCGGTTCTCTGGCATAGGACATCGGTGCATCGACCCCGTCGAGCCGTCGGCGATCG
>JBOHEL010000680.1:0-2394 GCA_050700995.1 Sciscionella sp.
TGGAGGATGAGGTCGCGCTCGCCAACATCGGGCTGGATCTGCTCGGGCAGGCAAGATTGCTGCTGGCTCGGGCGGGGAAGGTCGATGGGAAAGGGCACGGCGAGGACTTCTACGCTTTCTTCCGTGGCGACGCGGATTTCCACAATGTGCGCCTCGCGGAGGTTCCCAACGGTGATTTCGCGTTCTCGATGGCGCGATTGCTGGTGTTCACGACCTGGCGGCTGGCCTTGCTGCGGAGGCTTGCCCGTTCTCGTGATCCGGTGCTCGCGGCCATCGCGGCCAAGGGAGTCAAGGAAGTCGCCTACCACCGGGACTATGCCGCCCGGTGGGTCGTGCGCCTCGGGGACGGCACCGCGTTGTCGCACCGGCGGATGCAGGATGGTATGCGGGCGGTGTGGCCGCTGGTAGAGGAGTTGTTCACCCCGCACAGCATCGAGCGCAGGTTGGCCGCCAGTGGTGTGGCTGCCGACCCCGCGCGGTTGCGGGCGGATTTCGACGCAGTCATTGCCGAGGTGCTCGGTGCCGCGACCCTGGAAACCCCGGATTTGGCTGCCTTGGCCGGGGTAGCGGGCCACGCGGGCCGCGACGGTGTGCACACCGAGACGTTCGGGTTCCTCGTCGCCGAGCTACAGAGCGTTGCCCGCGCTCACCCGGAGGCGACATGGTGAACACGAAGCCGCACGCCAGGGTGGTCGCGGAGGCGGTGACCGATCCGGAGCTACCCATGCTGACCCTTGCCGATCTCGGCGTGCTGCGGGAGGTGTCGGAGTCAGATGACGCGGTGACCGTCACGATCACGCCGACCTACAGCGGCTGCCCCGCCATGGGTACCATGCGCGACGACTTGCGAGATGCGCTGTGCGCGGCCGGGTACCGCGAGGTGCGGGTCCTTACCGCGCTGCATCCGGCGTGGAGCACCGACTGGATCACTCCGGCCGGTCGGCGCAAGCTCGCCGAAGCGGGGATCGCCCCGCCGGGGAAGGCGCCTAGGTCCGTGTCCGGCCCGATCCCGCTGAACCTTGAGACACCGGCGCATCGGGTGTGCTGCCCACGATGCGGTTCGCCGGACACCGCGGAACTCTCCCGGTTCAGCGCGACCGCGTGCCGGGCACTGCGCCGATGTCGTCGTTGCCGCGAGCCGTTCGAGCACGTCAAGGAGATCTGATGACGCACAGGCTATCCGTGAGTACTTTCCACGGCTATAACCGTGGAAAGTACTCACGGCTTGGGGCGCTGGAGGGAACGCGGTGACGGCTAGTACGAAGTCACGGGTCCGGCCGGGTTTTCACACCCTCACCGTGGCCGCTGTGGACCGGCTCTGCGAGGATGCCGCGGCGGTGACCTTCGAGGTGCCGGAGGACCTGGCAGGCGAATACGCTTTCCTGCCAGGCCAGTCGTTGACCCTGCGGCGCATCGTCGACGATCGGGAGCAGCGGCGAAACTACTCGATCTGTGCCCCCGCGGGTGCGCGCCCGCGCATCGGCGTGCGGGAAGTTCCCGACGGCCTGTTCTCCACCTGGCTGGTTCACCACGTGCGGCCTGGGGACGAGGTCGAGGTATCGACCCCGAGCGGCACGTTCACCCCTGACCTCACCGAGCCTTGCCACCACGTGTTCTTCGCCGCCGGTTCCGGTATCACGCCGGTGCTCTCGGTGGCTGCATCGGTGCTGGAGAATCCCGACGCCACTGCCACGATCGTCTACGGAAACCGGCGTGCGGGCACCGTGATGTTCGTGGATGAGCTCGCCGACCTCAAGGACAGCGCTCCCGCCAGGGTGGAACTGGTCCACGTGCTGTCCAGGGAGGCCGGGGAGGCGGAGCTGTTCAGCGGCCGACTCGACGCGGAGCGGCTGGCTGCGTTGGTTGGAAACCTGATGGACGCGCGAGAGGTCGGAAACTGGTGGCTGTGCGGGCCGTTCGGCATGGTGACCGCGGCGAGGGAGCTGTTGCGACAGCTGGACATTCCGGAGAGCCGCGTGCACCAGGAACTGTTCTACGTTGAGGATCTGCCCCCTGAGCCGGTGCGGCACCGCGAGCCAGGCGTCGAGGGCGCGGCGAGCGAGGTGACGGTGGTGCTGGACGGGCGCTCAACCACGATGGTGCTGGCACGGGACACCTCGATCCTTGACGGCGCGCAGCGCTCCCGGGCGGATCTGCCGTTCGCCTGCAAGGGCGGGGTTTGCGGCACCTGTCGTGCCAGGGTCACCAAGGGCGAGATCACCATGCGACGCAATTTCGCTCTTGAGAAGTCCGAAGTGGACAGCGGTTTCGTGCTGACCTGCCAGTCGCTTCCGGTATCCGAGACGCTCACCGTCGACTACGACAGCTGAGTCGACCGCCATAAGGTGCCGGGTCCCGCTACCGGCAGAGGCATCCGCGGCCGAGGAGCTGGCC
>JBOHEL010000681.1:0-2382 GCA_050700995.1 Sciscionella sp.
GCTCGCGCGGAGGCGACGCTCGGTGAGATCTGCGATGCGCTACGCGAGGAGTGGGGCGTCTACACCGAACCTGCCAGGTTCTGACATACCGTAGTGACTGAGCGGTCATAGCGCTTGGGTATGACCTCCTGTCCAGCTTTCGGGTACCGGAACCAACTGCGGTCGAGCAGTGTTGGTGGCATGGCAGAGCGCTCCGGTGTCCAGACACCCCAGGTGAGTTCCACGAGCGCCCAGCAGGCCGGGCCGCGAACCCCGGTCGGGATCGCGGCCAGGATGCCGGGGCTGGCGCTCGCGGCCGCCATCGCGGTGGTGGCCACCATGGTGGGAAAGCTGTTTCCGGTCGTCGGCGGCCCGGTTACCGGCATCGTGCTTGGTGTCCTGGTCGCTGCGGTCATCAAGCCGGGCAAGCGGCTGCGCCCCGGCATCAGCACGGCGGGAAAGTTTGTGCTGCAGGTTTCGGTGGTGGCACTCGGCTCCCAGCTTTCGCTAGGCCAGATCGTGCGGGTCGGTGTCGGTTCGCTGCCGGTCATGCTCGGTTCGCTCGCGGTGTGCCTGTTGGCGGCGTACTGGATCGGTCGGTGGCTGGGCGTGATCGGTGATGTGCGCACACTGATCGGCGTCGGAACCGGTATCTGTGGAGCGTCGGCGATCGCCGCCGTGACACCGGTGATCGGCGCGGTGGGAGTCGAAGTCGCCTATGCGATCTCCACTATCTTCCTGTTCAATATCGCCGCCGTGCTCACCTTCCCCTTCCTCGGCCACCTGCTCGGTATGAGCCAGCACACCTTCGGGCTGTTCGCGGGCACAGCGGTCAACGACATGTCGTCCGTGGTCGCCGCAGCCACCACCTACGGCCCTGCCGCGACCAGCTACGCGGTCGTCGTCAAGCTGACCAGGACGCTGCTGATCATCCCGATCTGCCTCGGCCTCGCCGCGCTGGCAGGTCGCAGGCGGACCGCCGTTGGCGGGCAGCCAGATACGGTGGCGAAACCGCGGCTGCGGGTGTGGAAGCTGGTGCCATGGTTCCTCGTCGGGTTCCTGCTGGTCGCGGGAGCAAACAGTGCCGGGCTGATCCCGCAGGGCGCGCACGCGGGACTCGACGAAGCCTCCATCTTCCTGATCACCGTCGCACTCTCCGCGATCGGGCTGTCCACCGACCTCACCTCACTGCGCCGCACCGGCTCCCGCCCGTTGATCTTGGGTGCGTGCCTCTGGGTGGTGGTGTCCTGCACCAGCCTCGGCCTGCAATTCCTCTTCGCGTCAGCGTGACGGCGGGTTTTGGTGTCTTCAAGACCCCCAACCCTGTGGACAACACCGGCCTCGGCGACACCTCAACGGCGGACATGTCAGGATAGAGGTGTGACACGGCCAGATCCACGTAACACAGCTCAGCAGGCGGCGGTTTCCGCGGCGATGTCAGGCGCGGTCGACCTCTCCGCGGTGAAAGCGCGCGCGGAGGCAGCCGCGCAGCGGCAGGCCAACCCGGCACCGCCGGGAGGTCAGGCCGCGGGCGGCGGCTTCGTCGTCAACGTCGACGAAGCCACGTTCCAGGCAGATGTGGTCGAACGATCACTGCAAGTGCCGGTCGTCGTGGACCTGTGGGCGGACTGGTGCGAGCCGTGCAAGCAGCTCTCACCTGTGCTGGAGCGGCTCGCCGCGGCAGCTGGTGGCGCGTGGATCCTTGCCAAGATCGACGTGGACGCCAACCCGCGCATCGCGGAGCTCTTCGGCGTGCAGTCGATCCCGACCGTCATCGCCATCGGCGGCGGCCAGCCGGTGGATGCCTTCGCTGGTGCGCTACCTGAGCCGGAGATCAAGAAGTGGCTCAAGGAGAAAGTCCTCGACCCGTTGCGTGAGCAGCTACCCGGTATCAAGGCCGCAGAGGCGAACGCCGGTGCCGAGCCTGCCGACGAGGAGCAGGAAGACGCGCGCTTCACTGCTGCCGAGGAGGCCATCGCGAGCGGGGACTACTCCGCTGCGGAAACCGCCTACCAGCAGATCCTTGACGCCGAGCCGGACAACGGGCAGGCGAAGCTCGCACTGGGGCAGGTGCGGCTCGCCGTCCGCGCCGAGACCGCCGACCCGTCGGCGGTGGCCCGTGCGGACGCCGCTCCCGACGACCTGGACGCCCAGTTCGCGGCCGTCGACGCCGAACTCGGCGCGGCGCAGGTGGAGGAGGCGTTCGCGCGGCTGGTCAATGCGGTGCGCGGTTCCGCTGGCGAGGATCGCGACCGCGCTCGTACGCACCTCGTCGAGCTGTTCGCGCTGTTCCCCTCAGACGACCCGCGGGTGGCCACCGCCCGCCGCAACCTAGCTGCCGCACTCTACTGACGTCCGCACCGTGAGTACTTTCGTCGGCTATAGCCGACGAAAGTACTCACG
>JBOHEL010000682.1:0-2378 GCA_050700995.1 Sciscionella sp.
ATGCCGGGTGGGGGCACCTGCAGATGACCTGTTAATCGATCGATCCTTAGAGGCAGAGCCCTAGCAATCCATCGCAGCCGTGGTGGCGGCCGCGGTCGTAGTCGCGGTGGTAGCTACTCTCGTACCAGTCATGGCGACGGTAGCCGCGGTCGTTCCAGTCGTCGCCATGCCGGTGACCGTGGTCATGGTCGCCGCCACAGTCTCCGCCTCCGCCACGTGAGAAGATGTCTGAAATCCTCATATGCCCCTCCTCGATCGTTCTTTCCCTGGGACAAATCGTTTTCCCTGGGACACCTCTTCAGGGTGACGCAGTTGCGTTCCCCTGCTCGCGTCGACGTAACATCGAACCGGCCCTCAGAAGATCATTCTGACCGGCCGCAACGCCCCCAAGGCGGTCGCGCACGAACTTCCACACCTTTAGGCTTACTACCGACTTTCACGCCTCGCAACCTGAATTACTGACGTTATCCTTCTGTAATGAAACAGAGTGTGAGCATGCATAGACGTTGAGTGAGAATTGGTTGTTACATACCATACAAAATCGCTGTCCCCGGGCCGATCGTCGGCGACTGAGCGCGGTCACCGGGCAGCGGTCCGCTCTGCACTAGGATCGTGCCTGGAGTTCAGCAGGTTCTATGCAGCGAAGGGTCCAGGGTGACAGTGCCCGAGGTGAGTGTGCAGCGTCGGATGTTGCGCCTGACAGTGCCGATCGGGGCGCTGGTCGCGGTGTTGGCCCTGGCAGCACCGGCGTGGGCGAGCACGGTGCAGATCCAGGACGACGCCCACGTTTTGAATGCCATGGTGGTGCAGAATGAGGCAGCCACCTTGCCCGTCGGCGTGTACATCTGGGCCACCACCCAGGACGCGACCAGCAAGTCGACCTTCGATACCGACGTCCGGAACAAGGTCAACGCGACCTTCCCGATCGTGATCGGGATCAATACCCAGTCCCGGCACGAGTCGATCCAGATCGGTTCGCAAGCTCGGGTCCCGCAGAGCACCGCGGTGGCGGCGGAATCCGACGCGAGCAGCGCGTTTCTCGCGAACATGCAGACCAGCCACGACTACACCACCGCGGTCACGGCCGCGCTGGGCAAGTTGCGCACCAGTTTGGTGGGGGCCAACCGGGGACGTGTCCCTGGGCGGCGCGTTGCGACTCACAACTCCGGCGGCGGCCTCGTCGGGATCATGATCGTGCTGGCCGTGGTGGTCTTCGCCGTGATCGTGATCAGCCGGCGGCGTCGCCGGTCCGGCTTCCGGATGGGGCCGCCCCTGATGGGTTCCGGGCCGCCCCCGATGGACTCCTACGGTGGCTACGGCCCCGGCTACCGCTCGGGAATGAGCCCAGGAGCAGCCGGCGCCATGGGTGCGGTGGGCGGCGGGCTACTGGGCTACGAGCTCGGCAAGATGCAGGGCGAGAACCAGCAGTACCGCCAGGACGAGCTGATGGATCGAGGCGGCCAGTACGACTATCCCGACCAGGGCAACTGGGTCGTCGGCCAGGATGGTGACTTCGGCGGCGGCTCAGACTCGTCAGGCGGCGGCGACTGGTGATCTAGGTTTGCCGCACTTCACCCGCGGGTATGCCTCGCCGTCCAAGCGGAGATGAGGGGAGACGGGATATGGCGGGTACGTTAACCGGCCTGCGGGTGGCCATCCTGGCGGCTCGCGGTGTGGAACAGGTCGAGCTGGTCCAACCGCGCCAGGCGGTCACCGACGCGGGTGCGACCGTTGAGCTGCTCTCCGTCGAGCCTGGCACCGTCCAGGCCACCAACCATGACATCGAGCCGGCCGACGAGTTCGACGTCGACCGGGTGGTCTCCGACGTCTCCATCGCCGACTACGACGCGCTGATCTTGCCTGGTGGGACCGTGAATCCCGACACCCTGCGCCGCAGCAGCGCCGCAGTGGCGTTCGTCCGTGACTTCGTCGCGGCCGGCAAACCGGTCGGCGTGATCTGCCACGGCCCGTGGACTCTGGTCGAGGCCGATGTCGTCCGCGGTCGCACCCTGACCAGTTATCCGAGCCTGCGCACCGACATCCGCAACGCCGGCGGCAACGCGATCGACCAGGAAGTCGTCACTGACGGCAACCTCGTTTCCAGCCGCAACCCCGACGACCTCCCCGCGTTCTGTCGCGCCATCGTCGCGCACTTCGCTACCGCCAAGGCACACGTTTCGTCGTAGCGGGGGAGCGGGCCCTCGCCGCGGGGATCGGTCGCCTGGTCTAGCGGCGACGGCCAACGCCTTCTCGATGAAGAGGACATGATTGCGGCCGACAGTGGCGCTCGCAAGCTGGTCCTTACCCACCTCATGCCGGAGATCGAGGACGAACTCCCTGAGGCGGTGTCTGAGATACGCGCCATTATCGCGGTGAGC
>JBOHEL010000683.1:0-2376 GCA_050700995.1 Sciscionella sp.
CGACCGAGGCGGGTGGGTAAGGAGGTCCTGCTGCTTGTCGCAACCGCGGTGCCGAGCATGCTGGTTACGGCGCCGCACCTGCTCGGTGCGATCAGCGTCCGCGCGGGTTATCCGACGGCGTCGTGGGGCGCCCCCGGCACCTTCAACACCGCAGTCGGTTCGTTGCTGACCTTCCAGCACACCGGGTCGACCTTCCAGCCGCTTGAGAAATGGCCCTCGATCTGGCTGGTCGTTCCGCTGTGGATCGGCCTGCTCCGCTACCGACGTCTGGGCTACCTGCGCTGGGTCGCCGGTTCCGCCCTGCTCATCGGCGGCGTGTACGTCCTCGCCGTGTGTTACCCGCAACACTGGGTCGTCGTGCTGACGAGCCCTTGGTGGAACGACTCGTACCGGTTGATCACGCTGGCCGCGGTGCCCGCGACGCTGATCGCCGGGCACGGGCTCGCCGAGTTGCAACGAGGCGGGGCAGCCATGCTCCACAAGCTGATGGGCGCGCGCGGGAGCGCGGTGCCGGTGGCACTGGCCGCAGTCGTGCTCGTGGCGTTCTCGCTGCTCTCGAACGGCTTCTACCACGCGAAGAACAGCGCTGTGACGGCCTTCGGCTACGGCAATGCGCCTGGCCAGGACAAGCACAAGCTGACCGTCAGCGTCGACGAGGCGCGTGCCATGCAGTGGCTTGGCCACGTGGTGCGACCAGGCCAGCGGGTGATGAACGATCGCTACGACGGATCGGCATGGATGTACGCGATCGCCGGTGTGCACCCCGTGGCGGCGCACTTCGATGCCAGCAAGCTGGCGGGTACCGGCCCGGCGCTGCTCGGGGCGGACTTCAACCGCTACCAGTCCGATCCAATGGTGCGGGCCGATGTGCGCAAGCTGAATGTCCGCTGGGTGATGGTCGACACCGGCTACGTGCACCCGAAGCACGGCTACACCCGCCAGGCAGGGCTGCTCGGCCTGGCGCACGACGACTGGCTGCGCCAGGTGTACCGCAACGCCGACGTCACCATCTACCAGCTCATCCCGCCGCCGGGCCAGCGCTACCAGCCTCAGGCAGGCTCAACGAAGGAGCTGGGCGGTTGACTGATCTCGCTGGCTGGCGACCGCCACCGGGAGAGGGCGGCCGCGGCACCCGCCGTGGTGACATCGGCGACGGTGAACATCAGCCGGGAAACGAGCGCGAGCGCCAGCGCGGTGCTGTAGGGCATCGCGGTCATCAGCAGCGCGACGATCAGCCCGTCCCTGACCCCGGCGCCGGAAGGCAGCACGAACGCCACCACCCCGGAGTTCAGCCCGATCGAGATCGCGCAGACGCACAGCAACAACCCGCCGACACCGTGCAGCACGCCGATGGCGTTGCCAACCACCCACAGGTGGAAGCCGAACAGTATGTAGGACACGAGCTGGCAGCCGAACGTCCTGAGCACAGGCAGGAACGTCAGCGGCTGCGCGAGTGGCTTGCGCCGCAGTGACTTGAGTGCCAGGTTGGTCGCCGTGGTCAGGATCTTCGGATGCAGGCAGAGAAGACCGAAGGGCACAAGTATCAGCACCAGGTAGGTGGAGGGGTGCCCGGGGAAGATGAGCGGCAACCCCACCGCAGCGAAGCAGATCGTCACGACGAGGGAGACCACGAACTGGATCAGCGCGCCGGTGAAGACCCGCGAGCGTGGCAGGCCGACCTTGCGGCCAAGCTCCATCTGCAGCAGGTACGCCCATACCGAGCCCGGCAGGTACTTCCCGAGCGCCCCGACCAGGTTGATCTGCGCGGCCCGCAGCGGACTGATCCGCGTGCCGAGCCCGCGCACAATGCTGCGCCAGGCGGCCACGCCTGCCACGATGCCGGCCATCACCGTGATCAGCGACCCGATGCTCAGCTCCCAGGGCATCCTTCGCACCGTGCCCCAGACATCGGCCCAGTTGCGCACCAGCGTGTACGCCGCGAACGCCAGCACCACCACCAGCAGGATCCTGCGGAACCAATGGGAGAAGAATCGCCTGCCGAGGCGCAACCCCGCCGCCTGCGTGGACGTCAACAGGCTCACACCGTGCCCCCACGCCCGAGGTGGCTCAACGGCAGATCCTCACATTCCCCAAGTAGCTAAATTCCGGCGAGCCTACCAACCCCTGACCAGTGCAAATACCTCCGGGGATGGGGGAAAAGCCCGCACTTTCCCCGAACCTCTTTGGGGGTAAGATGTCAACCCTCGATTTGGTGAATGTTGTTGGTCATTCGTTGAAATCGGTCGGGGGTCAGGACTCCGGACATAGAGGCCTGAAGCTTATCCGGAATCGTTGTCGGGGTTGATGATTCGCCTTCGAGTGGCTTGATCTTCCATGCCAAAGGTGCGATAATTAATGCACTAATTCAGATGGTGG
>JBOHEL010000684.1:0-2347 GCA_050700995.1 Sciscionella sp.
TTGCGCGGCGTCCGCCATCGGCAACTCCTGGTGTACCACCGGTTTGACCGTGCCGCGCGCGATCAACGGCCACAGCCGCTCGCGGACATCGGCGACGACGGCGGCCTTCTCGGCAAGTGGCCGCGCTCGCAGTCCGGTAGCGCTCACGCTGGCACGCTTCATGAGAAGCCTGCCGATGTCGAGTTCGCCCTTGCGTCCGCCCTGCATGCCGATGATCACCAGCCTGCCGCCGGTGGCCAGCACCTTGACGTTGCCCGGTAGGTACTTCGCCCCGATGTTGTCCAGCACGACATCGGCGCCGTGCCCGTCGGTGGCGTCGTGCACCTCCTTGACGAAGTCCCGCTCCCGGTAGTTGATCGTGATGTCGGCGCCGAGTTCCGCGCACCGCGCCAGCCGATCGGCGGAACCCGCGGTCACCGCTACCCGCGCACCAAGCGCCTTGCCCACCTGGATGGCGTGGGTACCGATGCCACCGGAACCGCCGTGCACCAGCAGTACGTCACCCTCGGTCAGCCGCGCGAGTTGGACCACGTTCGACCACACCGTGCACGCCACCTCGGGTAGCCCGGCGGCGGTCACCAGATCCACGCCGGGAGGCACCGGCAGCAACTGCCCGGCAGGCACCACCACACGCTGCGCGTAACCACCGCCAGCGAGCAGCGCGCATGCCTCGTCGCCAACCTGCCAACCCCGCACATCGGCACCGACGGCGGCGACCGTGCCGGAGCACTCAAGTCCCGGTACCTCGCTGATGCCGGGTGGCGGCGGGTAGTGGCCCAACCGCTGCATCACGTCGGCCCGGTTCACCGCGGCTGCCGCGACGTCGAGCAGCACCTCGTCCTGCTGTGGTCGCGGGTCGGCGACCTCAGTCCATTCCAGCACTTCCGGGCCACCTGGTTCGCGGATCGTGATCGCTCGCATGCCGTGACGGTAAACCGCTCGCCCCCGCTGTGCCTAGGCGCGTGCCTGAACCGCCCGGGCTGCCAAGTCGGGCCGGATACAGAACTGGGTGCGGTACCAGGGCTGGTACCGCACCCAGTTCATTGCCTTCACAACAGGACGGTTGTCGATGAGGTTGGCGAGGAACCCGACCGGTGGTGCGCTCAAGAGTTCACCGAAGCCGGGTTCAACTACGTCATGCGCGCTGGACAGCTCAACGCCAACGGCGGATTTCGCACTCGAAACCTCAGATGCTGTTCACAATCGTGGCCGGTCCGAAGTAATCCTGAGCCGGTCTCGGGGATGCAACACCCGACGTACCGCCACTGCGAGGGTTAACCTTCACCGCACCACCTGCCCTTCCCCGGCAGGCACAGGGCCTGGTGTCCATATCCTGCCGTCGACCCCAGCATGCGCCGGTGATTCGGATCACACAACCTCTCGGGGTCGCTGAACCGGTGCATTTCACTCCGCGACGATCAGTACCTGGCGCGGAAACGTCCGCCGAGCACCCGCTAACCTTGACGCCTGGAAGCGTGGCAGAGCGGCCGAATGCACTCGCCTTGAAAGCGAGCGACCCTAACCAGGTCCGGGGGTTCGAATCCCCCCGCTTCCGCCGCGGGTCGGCCTGCGGTGTCGGGCGCGCGATGCGGTGCTGGATGCCATCGGAGCCGCGCATGAGGAGCGGGCCACCGAACTCGGCGACCGGCCCACGGGGTGATCGTCGACGCGTCACTGGTCATCGATGCTGTCGCCGATCCTGGGGCACGGGGCAGCGGCCCGGGGTGTGCTTGCGGCCCAGCCGGCGACCGAGCCATTGATCGCGCCGAGCCATTTGATCGCGCCGGGGCACTTCGCGTTCGACGTCATGTCCGGGCTGCGGGCAGCTGCGAACCGACCAAACCACCCGCTGCGGGCCGCAGAGCTAGTGCAGGCACTGCCGACGCTCGCATCGGGCGTTGCGGCGCACCGATCGACTGCGAGATCATCACTGTCGCTCCGGCCGAGCGGACCCCGCAGGCACAGCGGCGCCCATGACATTCACCTAGTGTCTCGCTTCCGCACGACACTGGCTCTTGCCGACCAACCACGCTACGGTGCCTCTCGCGGACACGGCCACCAGTCGGGGCGCTCGAGGCGCGAACGGGCTCGGTGGTGTCCGCCGTACCAGCGGTGTCGGCTGTCAGTGCCGGTTCGGGAGCAGCATTCGCGTCCTGCTCCCGTGAACTGCGTGCCGGACCGGCACTGCTGGTCGCGGCGTCTCGGCCGGCGGGCGGCTACCGCAGTGACCGCTTGCCGGGCTTACGGCGACGGAACGTGCGCACTCCGAGGTAGCACAGGTCGGCGACCAGCAGCACGATGCCAATGATCAGTAGGTAGAACACACCCTTCGCGACCACCCCCGCGA
>JBOHEL010000685.1:0-2342 GCA_050700995.1 Sciscionella sp.
TCGCTGGCGAGCGTGCCTCCGGTACGGGCGGGTGCCTCGCTGCCGGCGGAGTAGTGCTGCTGCTCGCTTGCGGACGCCGCACTCTCGGAGCTGCCTGCGGTAGCACCTTCGGCAGCCTCTGCGTCGGCCTGCGCCGCCTTGGTGACCTGCTTCATGTGCTGCTCGTAGCGCGTGTGCGCCTCGGCGTACTGCCGCTCCCATTCCTCACGCTGCGTGTCGTAGCCGTCCTGCCACTCCTGAGTCTCCGGGTCGAAGCCATCGGGGTAGATGTAGTTGCCCTGCTCGTCGTAGTCGGCGGCCATGCCGTACTGCGTCGGGTCGAACTCGGCGTCGGCGGTGAAGCCCTCGTTCGCCTGCTTCAGCGACAAGGAGATCCGGCGGCGGTCCAGGTCGATGTCGATGACCTTGACCATGACCTCGCCGCCAACCTGCACGACCTGCTCAGGCAGCTCGACGTGGCGCTCGGCCAACTCGGAGATGTGCACCAGACCCTCGATGCCCTCTTCCACACGCACGAACGCGCCGAACGGGACCAGCTTGGTGACCTTGCCCGGCACGATCTGGCCGATGGCATGGGTACGCGCGAACTGCCGCCACGGGTCTTCCTGTGTCGCCTTCAGCGACAGCGAGACCCGCTCACGGTCCATGTCCACGTCGAGCACCTCGACGGTGACTTCCTGTCCGACTTCGACAACCTCGCTCGGGTGGTCGATGTGCTTCCAGGACAGCTCGGAGACGTGCACCAGACCGTCCACACCACCGAGGTCGACGAAGGCTCCGAAGTTGACGATGCTGGAGACGACGCCCTTGCGGACCTGCCCCTTCTGCAGTTGGTTGAGGAACTCGCTGCGGACCTCGGACTGGGTCTGCTCCAACCACGCGCGGCGGGAAAGCACCACATTGTTGCGATTCTTGTCCAGCTCGATGATCTTCGCTTCAAGCTCGCGACCGACGTAGGGTTGCAGGTCCCGCACGCGGCGCATCTCCACAAGCGACGCTGGCAGGAAGCCGCGCAGGCCGATGTCCAGGATGAGACCGCCCTTGACGACCTCGATGACGGTGCCCTTGACCGGCTCGTCCTTGTCCTTGAGGCCCTCGATCGTGCCCCAGGCCCGCTCGTACTGAGCGCGCTTCTTGGACAGGATCAGCCGACCTTCCTTGTCCTCCTTCTGCAGCACAAGGGCTTCGACCTCGTCGCCGACGGTGACGACTTCGTTGGGGTCGACATCATGCTTGATGGACAGTTCCCGAGAAGGGATGACGCCTTCGGTCTTGTAACCGATGTCGAGGAGAACCTCGTCCCGGTCGACCTTGACGATGGTGCCTTCGACGATATCGCCATCGTTGAAATACTTGATGGTCTTGTCGATGGCGGCGAGGAAGTCCTCCTCCGTCCCGACGTCGTTGATCGCGACCTGCTCCCGTGGGGCGGTCGCCGGGACAGTGGTGGTGTCGGTGGACATTAGGTAGGTGGCTCCGGTATGGATTGGGATCGTGCGGTCAGTTTTGCGGTCGCGCGCAGCGGGCGTTCTGCGGTGCCGATTTCGGTCAACCGATCGAGCGTCAACCATCGATAACCGTAAGTAGCCTGCGCTGGTAGCGAGCTTAAGGATACGCGGGCAGGCCGAACCCACTGCGCGGCGGTATCGTACGCGGATACGCGCACACGCGGCAAACCCGGTACCCCCGAAGGAGCCATCGTGCCCGGCGATTCACCCCGGCCCCACGCCACGGCGGAACGATTGCTGGGAACCACAGGAGTGGCCCGCTGGCGGGTGGACGCCGCGGAGTCGGTGATCGCAAACCGTGCCTGGTGGGATGCCGACGCCGACGAGTACCAGTCCGAGCACGGGGGTTTCCTCGGTGTCGCCGATTTCGTCTGGTGCCCTGAGGGTGTGCGGGAGGCAGCGGCCGGACTGCTCGGCGAGGTTTCCGGCGCGATGGTGCTCGAAGTCGGCTGCGGCTCGGCGGCGTGTTCCCGATGGCTCGCGAGGGAGGGGGCGACGCCGGTCGCCCTCGATCTTTCGGCCGGGATGCTCCGGCACGCCCGCTTGGGCAATTCGGCGTGCGATCAGGCGGTGCCGTTGCTGCAGGCCAGCGCCGATCGGTTGCCGCTGCGCGGCGAGAGCTTCGACATCGCGTGCTCCGCATTCGGTGCCATACCGTTCGTCGCCAATTCCAGCGCGGTGATGCGAGAGGTCGCCAGGGTGCTGCGGCCGGGAGGCCGGTGGGTGTTCGCGGTGACACATCCACTGCGGTGGATCTTCCCTGACGATCCCGGCCCCGACGGGCTCACGGTCAGCCAGTCGTATTTTGACCGAACCCCGTACGTCGAGGTCGAC
>JBOHEL010000686.1:0-2337 GCA_050700995.1 Sciscionella sp.
CACCACGGCCGGGCTGGTGCAGTGGCTGCGCGCCGGAGGACACGTGACGGGAACGGTGATCGTCGGCAGGGACGCCAGGCACGGCTCGGAGGATTTCTGTGCCGCCGCCGCAGGCGTTCTCGCTGCCGCGGGTTTCAATACCTCCGTGCTGCCAGGGCCGCTGCCGACCCCGGTGCTGGCCTTCGCGGTGCGTTCGCTCGGTGCCGTGGCAGGCGTGCAGATCACGGCATCCCACAACCCGTCTGCCGACAACGGCTACAAGCTGTACGTGGCATCCGGCGGCCAGATCGTGCCGCCCGTCGACAGACAGATCGAAGCCGCGATCAGGCAGGTGCCCGCCGCGATCTCGGTGCCACGCGACGGTGTTGCCGACGAGCTGGACGAGAGCATCCTTGAGTCCTACTGGGACACCGTTGCCAAGCTACCGCACGGAACCGCGAGGGACCTGCGCATCGCACTCAGCCCGATGCACGGCGTGGGCGGCGCGACCTGCGTGGAAGCCTTGCGCCGCGCCGGATTCACAGACGTCCGCGTGGTTCCCGAGCAGGCGGTTCCTGATCCCGACTTCGCCACGGTGGAGTTCCCCAATCCCGAGGAGCCAGGTGCGGCGGATCTGCTGCTGTCACTCGCCGAGAGCTGCGATGCGGACCTTGCCATCGCGCTGGATCCGGATGCCGACCGCTGTGCTCTAGGAGTCCGCGATGGTGACCGCTTGCGCATGCTGCGCGGCGACGAGACCGGAGCACTGCTCGGCCAACACGTCCTGTCCACAGCCGACACAGCCGATCCGCTGGTCGCGACGACCATCGTGTCGTCCTCGTTGTTGCGTTCGATCGCAGAGGAGCACGCCGCCCGCTACGACGAGACCCTCACCGGCTTCAAGTGGCTGGTTCGGGCGGGCGACGGCGAGGGCACCGGACTGGTGTTCGCCTACGAGGAGGCCCTTGGTATCTGCGTGGACCCGGACTCGGTGCGGGACAAGGACGGCATCTCAGCCGCGGTGCTGGCAGCGGATCTCGCCGCGACGTCGAAGGCGGCGGGGCGCACGCTGCTGGATGTGCTTGACGACATTTACGCGCGGCACGGTGTGCACCTCACCGAGCAGATCTCCTTGCGGCTCACCGAACTGCCCCGGATAGCCGCGATCATGGCGAGACTCCGTGCGGGTCCGCCGTCCACTCTGGATGGTACTGCCATCACAACAGAGGATCTGCTGCCACGCACCGATGCGTTGCGGTTCACTGGTCACGGCCTGCGAATCGTGGTACGTCCTTCTGGGACGGAACCGAAAATCAAGGCGTACCTGGAGGTCGTCGAGCCAGCCACCGAAGACGTCGCGTCGGCGCGGCAGCATGCCTCCGGCAGGCTGGCAAGGCTCAGCGACGAGATGTCCGCGACGCTAGAGGTGTGAGCAGCCATGGCGACCTTGTTGATCGTGCACCACACGGTGTCTCCGACGTTGCAGGCGATGTTCGAGGCGGTGACGGCGGGCGCGACCACCGAGGAGATCACCGGCGTGGAGATCGTCCGTAAGCCCGCGCTGGCCGCGACCGCCAGCGATGTGCTTGCGGCGGACGGGTTCCTGCTCGGCACTCCCGCCAACATCGGCTATATGTCCGGCGCGCTGAAGCACTTCTTCGACCAGATCTACTACCCGTGCCTTGACTCGACCCGCGGACGCCCGTACGCGTTGTACGTGCACGGGAACGAAGGCACCGAGGGCGCGGTCAAAGCGGTCGAGACCATCGCCAACGGCATGGGCTGGGAGAAGGTGGCCACCGCCGTTACGATCATGGGCGATCCCGGCAAGCCAGACTTGCAGGCCTGCTGGGAGCTCGGTGCCACCCTCGCGGCGGGCCTGATGCCCCTGTGAACAGTTGGGGTCGCTGGAGCGACCTCAACTGTTCACAGCCAGGTTGGCAGCCGTTGCGTCACTTGCCTACGCTCCTGGCAAGCGACTCCGGGTAGCGAGCACCGGCGATGGCCGCAGTGGGCGCGGCCGCTTCGATGGCCACGATGTCCTCTTCGGACAGTTCGATAGTGGTCGCTGCCGCGTTCTCCTCCAGGTACTTCCGCCGCTTCGTACCCGGAATCGGCACCACGTCCGTGCCATGGTGCGCCACCCATGCGAGCGCGAGCTGACCTGGTGTGGTGCCCTTCCGCTCGGCCAGCTCCGTCAGGGTCGCGACGATCGCCAGGTTCCGCTCGAGATTCCCCTCAGCGAAGCGCGGCAGCCCGCGACGCATGTCATCGACCGCCAGCTCCGTGGTCGAGGTTACCGCGCCGGTAAGGAATCCCCTACCGAGCGGCGAGAACGGCACTATGCCGATACCGAGG
>JBOHEL010000687.1:0-2315 GCA_050700995.1 Sciscionella sp.
GTAGCGGCCAGCGTGACGGCCGCGATCGCGGCCGCCAGCGCGACTCTCGTATGGTTGATACGCATGATCCACCTTTCTCCAGGGCGTGCTTGGACAAGGGGGCGGGTTCTTCGCCGAGTCGGTGAGCAGCATGTGCACGCTTACTCACGAGCCGACGAATGATCGTCTCCGAATAGCTGCATCCTAAGGGCATTTGCCGACGATGGCAGGTCGCGATTCGAGGGTCATTTACGTAAATATGCTATAACCTTACTTAAGGTTCTCCGCCAATCGGCGGTATCCGGCAGGCCCTGTCGCCGTGATGATCGCCATCGGTAGCCGGTATCCTGCTCGCTGTGAACAAGCCGCGTATTGCCAACGTGCTGGCCTCCCGCTACGCCTCGCCGGAGTTGACGACGCTGTGGTCGCCGGAGTACAAGATCGTGGCCGAGCGGCAGCTCTGGCTGGCCGTGCTGCGCGCGCAGTCCGAACTCGGGGTGACGGTGCCTGACGCTGTCATCGCCGACTACGAGCAAGTCATGGACAAGGTCGACCTTGATTCGATCGCGGCCCGTGAGCGGGTCACCCGCCACGACGTCAAGGCTCGGATCGAGGAGTTCAACGCGCTGGCGGGCCACGAAGATGTGCACAAGGGCATGACGTCTCGCGACCTGACCGAGAACGTCGAGCAGATGCAGGTGCTGCGGTCGCTTGAGCTGGTGCGCACCAAAACCCTCGCGGTGCTGGCTAGGCTCGCCCGCCTCTCGGTTGAGCACGCGGCGGTCGTAATGGCGGGGCGCTCGCACAACGTCGCCGCGCAGGCCACCACACTCGGTAAGCGCTTCGCCACGGCGGCGGACGAGCTGCTGGTCGCCTACCAGCGGCTTGACGAGCTGATCGCCCGCTACCCGCTGCGCGGTATCAAGGGCCCTGTCGGCACCGCGCAGGACATGCTCGACCTGCTCGGCGACGAGTCGAGCGTCGGCGAGCTGGAGTCCAGGGTCGCGAAGCATCTCGGGTTCGAGCGGGTCCTCACCAGCGTCGGGCAAATTTACCCTCGGTCGCTGGACTTCGACGTGCTCGCCAGCCTGGTGCAACTGGCCGCGGCACCATCCAGCCTCGCCAAGACCATCCGGCTGATGGCGGGTAACGAGCTGGTGACCGAGGGCTTCCGGCCGGGCCAGGTCGGCTCTTCCGCGATGCCGCACAAGATGAACACCCGTTCCTGCGAGCGGGTGAACGGGCTCGCCGTGGTGCTGCGCGGCTACCTGTCGATGGCGGGTGAGCTGGCAGGGGACACCTGGAACGAGGGCGATGTGTCGTGCTCGGTGGTACGGAGGGTCGCGCTGCCGGACGCGTTCTTCGCCTTCGACGGGCTCACCGAGACAGTGCTGACGGTGCTCGACGAGTTCGGCGCCTACCCGGCCGTGATCGGCCGCGAACTCGACCGCTACCTGCCGTTCCTTGCCACCACCAAGGTGCTGATGGCTCTGCTGCGGGCGGGTGTCGGCAGGGAGACCGCACACGAGGCGATCAAGGAGCACGCGGTCGCAGTGGCGCTCGCGATGCGGGAACAGGGCATCGAGCGCAACGATCTGTTCGACCGGTTCGCCGCCGATGACCGGATCCCGCTGAGCCGGAGGGAACTCGACGCGCTGCTGGCCGAGAGGCTGTCGTTCACCGGCGCCGCGGGTGCTCAGGTGACCGCGGTCGCGGTGAAGGTCGCCGCGCTGCTGGAGCACTTCCCGGAGGCCGCCGGCTACGCGCCTGCCGCGATCCTGTGACCGCCCGCGAAACCCCGGGTCGTGACCAGGGAAAATACGGTGCCGGGGGTGAGGTTGTAGGTGCGGGCGGCGGAGCCGCCATTGCGGGCCAGCGCGAGGTGGCCGGAGGAGTCGGTGAGGAGCAGGGACGCTCCTGGGGGCGCTTCGGTGAAGGTGCGCAGCAACGGCACCGTGAGGTCGGCGCCAGGCAGATGGAGCACGACTTGGGTGCCGTGATCCACGCCGAGGTCCTGCGGGCGCGCGGCCAATGCCACGTTGCCGAAGTGATCGACGCTCATCACCTCGGTCCGCAGTCCCGCCGGCGTTGCCTCGTTGACGGGCTCCGGCAGGCGTACCAGGTCGGTGACCGCAGCACCGAACGACTCCGGTGGCACGCCGAGCGTGAGGTGTGCGGCGGCGGGCGCGAAGATATCCCGGCCGTGGAATGTCGCGGTGACCTGCGGTAGCCGGAACTCCGGTGCGCTCAGCTGGTATGCCGCGACCACCCCGCCCAGCGCGCCGGCCGCAGGCAGCAGCAGCCCGTTGTCCGGCCCCACCAGCACGCTTTCGGCC
>JBOHEL010000688.1:0-2313 GCA_050700995.1 Sciscionella sp.
GTCCCTGGCCCGGATCGGGTCGGAATCCGAAGGGGACCGCACGACGGTCGGTACGAGTAGCGACATCGACGATGACGAGGCGGCGTTGCAGGCCTACAACCGGATGTTGGCCAACCTGAACCGGCGGTCCTCCCGGCAGGTTGACGAGCACTAGCCGGGTATCGTTTTACCGCGCCTTGGGTGTCGTTTTGTTGTTTGCTGACCCGGCATTGTTGTATCAGCGTCGGATTACCGGACCTCTTGTTAGTGGTACCGGGTACCCGGGTACCCGGTCAGCACTACTGCGTCTCGGGGTGGCTAGTGTGACGGGTTTTGAATTCCGGGTGCTGGGACCTGTGACGGTTTTCGCGAGTGGGCAGCCGGTGCCGGTTCATGGATCGAAACAGCGGGTGGTGCTGGCTTCGTTGGTGTTGGCTGCCGGTGCTGTGGTCACCGCGAACTGTTTGATCGGTCACCTCTGGGACGAATCCCCACCCCCCGGTGCACTCGCCACCTTGCGCAGCTACGTCATGCGGTTACGCCAGACGCTGGGCACGACCGCGAACAGTGGTCCGATCCTGACCCGGGCGAAGGGTTACTCGATCGATCTGACCGGTCACCGTGTTGATCTCTGTGACTTCGACACGCTGATGGATGCCGCCAGGTTCGCCCTCGCCGAAGGCGATGTGCACCACGCCTCGGCCAGGCTCACGGCAGCGCTCGCGCTGTGGCGGGGCGATCCCCTCTCGAACGCACCGTCGCAGGTCCTGCATCGGCAGAGCGTCCCGAAGTTGATCGAACAACGCCTGGCTGCGCTGGAACTTCGCCTCGAGACCGACCTCGCTCTGGGCCGACACCGCGAAGTGGTCGCCGAGCTGAGCGAGCTGACGGCTCGACACCCGCTCCGGGAGGGCTTCTGGGTGCAACGAATGCTCGCGCTCTACCGCGCCGGACGCCAGGCCGATGCACTGGACTGCTACCGCACTGTGGCCGGGTTGCTGGCCGACGAACTCGGCATCGATCCCGGTGACGGCGTGCGCCGTCTGTACCAGGCCATCCTCACCAACGATCCGGCGCTGACGGCGCCCGCGGAGGACCCGCCGACACCTGTGCGTGCGATTCCGGGAGACACGGGCGAGGGCGGTGTGCCGGGAGAGCGGCAGTGCCCCGTCGTCGCGCAGCTCACAGATGATCCGGCAGCACAACAGCTACGCGCCTTTCTCGCTCTGGCGGAGGAGTTGCATGTCGACAGGGCGGCTGCGCGGCTGTCCATGAGCCGGTCGGCGCTCCGCGTGCAGTTACGCGCCCTGGAGACCCGCCTCGGCATCAGTCTGGTCGACCCCGCCGTACAGCCCGTGACGCTCACCCCGGCAGGTCGGGCGTTGCTGCCGGACGTGCACGAGGCCGTGCACGCCATGCGGCGCCTCGACAGTCTTGCGGCGCTGCACGACCCGGCCGTGGACGGGCCCCTGGCCGTGGTTGCGCTCGCAGCTCCGGCAACGCCGACATCGACGTTGCCGACGTCGTCGATCCGCCTGCCCGGCGCGCGGCCGGGGGCCCGTCCGCGACCTGGCTCGCAGCCGCCTACCCGGATGTCACCCCGCCTGCCGTTCGCGGGGCGGCCCGAGTCGTATCCGCGAAACTCATCGGCCTGACCAGCCCGTACGCGGAGTCATCGGATTGTCAGCGAATTGCCACGGTGGGTGAGCAGTCTTGGTGGGGCGCCACCGCTCACCGGCGAACCGCGCACACCGGATGAACCGGGAACAACCCGGACGGCGCGAGCGAACTCGCCATGACCAGTCGGCGCACACGACCTGTCCTATCCGGACGCGAAGGAAGGAATCCTGCCCATGATCACCCTGCCGAAGCTTCGCCGCGGCGCTGCGATTGTCGGTTGCGCCACCGTCCTGGGCCTTGGCGGATTCGCGATCCCCGCCGCGGCAGCCACGCCAGCGCCCGCCAGCGCGGCTGCCGCGGCCTACCAGTGCACCCCCGGGAACTTCTGCATCTACAACGGGTGGAACGGCACCGGCGCACGGTGCCGGTGGTCGCAGTCCAAGGTGTCCAACACCGCCAATGACTGCTCCTGGATCCGCAAGGGCTGGCTGGTCCGCTCTGTGTCCAACCGCACCAACCACCGCGTGCAGTACTACACCCAGGACAACTACAACCACCGGGTCGGGTCGACCCCGTCCGGCGGGCGTGGCTCACTGGAAGGCACCTACCAGATCCGCTCGTTCCAGCCTCAGTAGATCGATATCCGGATGACCCATTTTCCGGCTCCGGCGGCGAGGCGTTCCGCGCCGAGAACGTGGCCAACCGGCATGCCCG
>JBOHEL010000689.1:0-2310 GCA_050700995.1 Sciscionella sp.
GGGTGGAGCCGACAACCACCGACGAACGGCTGCTCGACTCCCGAGGGCCTAGCGACTGGGTGCATTCCGACCCCTTCCGGGTGATGCGAATCCAGGCCGAGTTCGTGGAAGGTTTCGGGGCGCTCGCCGACGTGCCGAAGGCGGTCACCGTGTTCGGGTCGGCCCGCACACCACGGGAGCATCCGGAATACCAGGCGGGTCAGAAACTCGGCGCCGCGCTGGGGCAGGCCGGTTTCGCGGTGATGACGGGCGGCGGGCCAGGAACCATGGAGGCGGTGAACCGAGGTTGCTCCGAGGCAGGCGGCTTCTCTATTGGGCTCGGTATCGAGCTGCCGTTCGAGCAGGGCCTCAACCCGTGGGTCGATCTCGGCGTGAACTTCCGCTATTTCTTCGTGCGCAAGATGATGTTCGTGAAGTACGCGCAGGCCTTCGTCTGCCTGCCTGGGGGATTCGGCACCATGGACGAGCTGTTCGAGGCGCTGACCCTGGTGCAGACGAAGAAAGTCACCAAGTTCCCCGTCGTACTGTTCGGACGGTCCTACTGGGAGGGCCTTTACAACTGGCTGCGGGAGCGCATGCTGGCAGGCGGCAAGATCGGCGAGCGCGACCTGGCGCTGTTGCACCTCACCGATGACGTCGACGATGCCGTAGATGTGGTCAAGCAGTCCTACCGGGCATGGCAGGAAACCCACCGACCGTGAGGATGCTCCCGATGCTGACTGTGGCTTGTGTACGGCTCTGCCCGGTGATAGCCACTGGCAGCGAACCGCGGCAGGCGGCATGACGCTGCGGCCGGAGGCGTCGGCGTGGTTCGCCTCGCACACCTGGCAGTCACCACGGTGGACGGCGCAGGAGTTGGTGCGCGCCAAAGGAAATCGGACGGTCAGCGTGGTACTTCCCGCGCTGAACGAGGAAGCCACGGTCGCCGGGGTCGTGGCCGCGGTGATGCCGTTTCAGGGCTCCCTCGTCGACGAGGTGGTCGTGATGGACTCCGGATCGACGGACGGCACCGTGGCCGCCGCACAGGCCGCAGGCGCCAGGGTGGTGCTGCGTGGCGACGTGCTCGGGCAGTTCGAGCCGGTGGCAGGCAAAGGTGAGGTGCTCTGGCGCTCACTCGCCGCGACCACCGGTGACCTGATCGTTTTCCTCGACTCCGACCTGCTCGATCCCGATCCCGCGTTCGTGCCCGCCCTGCTCGGCCCGTTGCTGACGGCGCGAGGCGTGCACATGGTCAAGGGCTTCTATCGTCGGCCGTTGCGGCTGGAGAGCGAGGAAACGGGTACCGGAGGTGGCCGGGTCACCGAGCTGATGGCGCGGCCGCTGCTCTCCGCGCTGCGGCCCGAGTTGACGGGGATCGTGCAGCCACTCGGCGGCGAGTACGCCGCGAGCAGGCAGTTCCTGCGACAGGTGCCATTCGCGACCGGTTACGGCGTAGAGGTCGGCTTACTGCTCGATGCCTACGCCCACTACGGGCTTGCCGGGCTGGCGCAGGTCAATCTGGGCGTGCGCAAGCACCGCAACCGCTCGCTACTCGAGCTCGGTGTGATGGCGCGGCAGATACTAGGCACCGCACTGCAGCGATGCGGCATCAGCGCCGCACGTGATGCCGAGTTCACGCAGTTTGTCCAGCTCGACACGGAGTGGCTGCCGGAGGCGTCACCGGTGCCGTTGACCGATCGCCCGCCTATGGTGCTCGTGACCGGCGGCGTCGATGTGCCAGGATCACAGGCGTGACGACCGCGCTGATCTACCTACTCGTGATGGTGCTCGTCGCTGCCGTGGTGTACGTGCTGGCCGCGGTGGTGTTCGGCAGGGGTGAGGAACTCGCGCCGCTACCGCCTGGCGCCACCCCCACTCGTTTGCCCGCCGAGGACGTCACCGGTGACGATGCGCGTGCCGTGCGTTTTCAGCAGACGCTGCGCGGCTACAAGATGTCCGAAGTGGACTGGGTGATCGCAAGGCTTGGCGACGAGCTGGACACGCTACGGGCGCGGCTCGGCGAGCCGACGCGGCCCAGGCCACATCCTGGCGCGCAGGCGCGGGCGGGCACGGGTGAGTGACAACGATGTGGTGGTCGGCCTCGACGGCAGGGCCCGCTGCCCGTGGGGCGGGGTATCCGGCACCGAGTACGCCGCCTACCACGACACCGAGTGGGGCATGCCATTACACGGCGACAAGGCGCTGTACGAGCGGCTGTGTCTTGAGGCGTTCCAGTCGGGGCTGTCCTGGCTGGTGATCCTGCGCAAGCGGGAGGCATTCCGCGACGCGTTCGCCGGATTCGATGCGCACCGCGTCGCACGCTTCACCGAC
>JBOHEL010000690.1:0-2309 GCA_050700995.1 Sciscionella sp.
GTTCTTCGACTCCAACAAGCTGATACCGGTCTTCGTCGGCGCGGTGCTCGGCTTCGGGCTGAACGAAGCGGCCTACATGTCGGAGATCGTGCGTGCGGGCATCCTCTCGGTCGACCACGGCCAGACCGAGGCGGCGGAGGCGCTCGGCATGCGCAAGGGCAAGGTGATGCGCAGGATCGTGCTGCCGCAGGCCATGCGCGTGATCATCCCACCGACCGGCAACGAGACGATCTCGATGCTCAAGACCACCTCGCTGGCCAGTGTGATCGCCGCGGGCGACCTGTTCACGGTGGCGCAGCAGATTTACGGCGGAAACTACCTGCAGATTCCGCTGCTGGTGGTGGCGAGCCTCTGGTACCTCGTGCTGACCTCGCTGCTTTCAATAGCCCAGCACTACATCGAGCGCCGGTACTCGCGCGGCAGGGCTACCTCCTCCAGTGGCATGGCGATCAAGGCCAAGATGTTCGGCATCGGAGGGGAGACGGCACGATGACCGCGCTGGTGAAAGCCGAGGGCGTGCACAAGCGCTTCGGCAGGCTCGAGGTGCTCAAGGGCATCTCGCTTGAGGTGGATCCCGGCGAGGTGATGTGCGTGATCGGGCCGTCCGGTTCCGGCAAGTCCACCTTCCTGCGTTGCATCAACCACCTGGAGAAGATCGACGCGGGCAGGCTGTGGGTAGATGGCAAGCTGGTCGGCTACTCCGAGCGCGACAACAAGCTCTACGAGCTGCGTGACAATGAGGTGGCCGCGAACCGCGAGCACATCGGCATGGTATTCCAGCAGTTCAACCTGTTCCCCCACATGACGGCGCTCGGCAACGTGACCGAGGCTCCGGTGCAGGTGGCCGGCATGTCGAGGTCGGCGGCGAAGGAACGTGGCCTGGCACTGCTGGAGCAGGTGGGCCTCGCCGACAAGGCGTCCACCTACCCAAGACAGCTCTCCGGCGGCCAGCAGCAGCGGGTGGCGATCGCGCGAGCGCTCGCGATGGAACCGAAGCTGATGCTGTTCGACGAGCCGACCTCGGCGCTGGACCCCGAACTGGTCGGCGACGTGCTCGCGGTGATGCGCCAGCTCGCCGAGAGCGGGATGACGATGGTGGTCGTCACCCACGAGATGGGCTTCGCACGCGAGGTAGGCGACTCCCTGGTGTTCATGGACGGTGGGGTGGTCGTGGAGTCAGGCAGCCCGAAGGACGTGATCGCCAACCCGCAGCACGACCGCACCAAATCCTTCCTCGCCAACGTCCTGTAGTTGCGCTGAAAGTGGCTCTTGTTCCAAAGAGGGGAACGAAAGCCACTTTCAGCACGTCCATGTACACAAGAGCCACGTTCAGCCTATGGACCTGGGGGATCCGCTGGTGCTACTAGACCCGTATAACCCGGACCCGCCGGAGTGGGCGGTGCTGGCAGCGGAGGATGTGGTGCGGCGGGTGGTCGAGCCGGACGGCGCAGGGATGCTGCCATGGCGGCGGCACTCGGCCAGTCCTCCGGTGTTGACGGTGTCGGACTCCTACATTGTCGGGACGCTGGATCTGCGTGCGGTTGATTACCCGTACCTACTGCAGTTCGTGCGTTGCCGATTCGAGCGGCCGCCCGACCTGCGGCAGGCGAAGCTGGCAGGCTGCGAATTCTCCCACTGTTGGCTACCCGGGCTTGCCGCGCGCAACCTGCGCAGCGAGAGCGATCTCGTGATCACAGCCAGCACCCTGAGCGGACGCCTTGACCTCGTCGACGCCACCATCTCCGGATCCCTCGACCTGCGACGCAGCACCCTGGACAACCCCGAGGGCCGCGCGCTGCACGCCGATCGACTCGAACTCGCAGGCGCGCTACTCGGCGGCGGTCTGACCGTGCGCGGGGTGCTACGCATCGCGGGCGCACGCACGGGCGGCAACATCAACCTCGCGGGCGCGAACCTGCACAACGACAACGGACTCGCGTTCAACGGCAACGGCATGCACATCGGCGGAAACCTGATCTGTTCGAGGGGCGAAGACGCCACGACGCCATTTCGCTGCACCGGACTGATCTACCTACCCAGCTCACGCATAGACAGCGACTTCTACCTGCGCGGCGCCCGACTGAGCCCGAGTGCCTACCGCTCACCGGCCGCACCGAACGAAGACCCGGAGCACGACCCCGTCGCCGTGCTGGTCGCAGACCGGGTCACCGTCACCGGCAATGTGGTACTCGACCGGAACACCACAGCCACCGGAACCCTGCGTATGGTCAACGCCCGCATCGGCGGCTCACTACGGCTGACGGCGGCCAGCGTGGACGTCACCAACCACGACGGGCCGCACCTCGCAC
>JBOHEL010000691.1:0-2293 GCA_050700995.1 Sciscionella sp.
GCCGAAGTGGGCGCTGAGACCAGCACCGACACACCGTTTGCCCAGGACAACCCGCCACCAGCCGACCAGGAAACCAGCTTCAGCCCACCAAGATCAAAGTAAGGCGGAAACTGGGGCTAGGGCGTCCAGGCTCGGTTCGAGGCCCTCGGCCCGGACAGAAGCCAACGCCTCGGCGACTGCCTCCCACCGCGCCGCCGAGCGCACCAGTGCCTCGTACTGATCCACCGACATGAGCACCACCTCCGGCTTGCGATGCGCGCCCACGAACACTGGCGCACCATCCGTGACCCGCGCTACCGTCGCTGCCAGCCCAGCGCGGAACTCCCGCACTGAAAGCACCTCCGGCACAGCCACACGCATAGTGTACGCAGGCGTGTACACACACGGCAGACAGCGGGTGGATCACCACAGGAGACAGGGCGAGATTGCCGTGGCCGAGCCGGGCTCGCGGAGGAGCCGGGCGCCGAGGCGGACCGGACCTCGCAGGCCTTTCCGTTCAGCGCGCCGTCGGATGCTGCTGCTCCAACTCCCGGTACTCCGTCGCGATGCGTCGCAGGACCGATCGCGCCGAATCGTGGTAGTCAGCAAGCGCAGCGTAGATCTTGAACCGGTCCTCATAGTCGGCGACGTCGCGGGTGTCGGTGATGACCGCGACAGCCGTTTCAGTCCCGAGCATCACTGCCCTACGGTCATAGATCTGGAAGCCGTGCAGTACCGGGTGAATCGATGGCCGGGTCCAGGGAATGACCCCAAGTTGGACGTTGGCCCGTTCAGTGATGCCGGCCAAGTAATCGAGCTGGCTCGCCATGATCTCCGGGGAGCCGATGTGCCAACGCAACGCGCTCTCGCTCAGAACGAGATGGAAGGTCCGGTCAGTATCCAGGATCCGCTTGCGGGCCTGGCGGGCGCCCACCATCGCGTCAAGATCGGTGCCCTCGTGGACACCTGATAGCAGCGCCCGTGCGTAGTCAGGTGTCTGCAACAGACCGATGACGATCGTCGGCTGGAAAATCCGGATCTGAGCGGAGGAGTCTTCGATCCGCCCGATTCGCTGCTGGATGGATGGGGCGCCGTGGCGGTGCAACAGCGTCCGAGCTGATGTGGCGCCTGCGCGCAGGTCCTTCGCAGTGGCCAGTAGGGTGCGGCGAATAGCTGCCGGTGCGCCATACACCTCACACAGCGCCCGGATATCAGCGTCAGTGGGCACCCGCTTACCGTTCTCAAACCTACTGATAGTCGCTTGGGCCATCCCCGCGCGCCGAGCTGCCTCAACTCCAGACAAGTCGGCATCCCGTCGCAAGTTCCGCAGTGTCGCTGACAGCGAGTCGAGACGTCGGGGACGGCTCAAGCGGGACTTCCTCTCACTGATAGGCCGCTCGGGTTGCCGAGCGGTGGTGCTGCGGGTGGCTATCCCACCACGTGGTGAACGGCGCTGCGGCACGCCATGCGGCGTCAGCGGCCAAGCGATGCCGCGCCGTTTGCTGCGAGCTGAGGATCTCCGCGCCTTTGAACTGCCCGTCAGGGTGGTAGTGCATCTTCACGACATCCTGTCCGTCGATGAGCCACCAGTCGCCAGGAACTGCCGCCAGTTCCTTTGGTAGTTCTGTTTCGGCAAGGTCTAGCACCCGGGTGGGTTCGCCCGCTGCGACGTTGTAGCGGTAGCCCCAGTCGCACGCGTATCGCTCGTAATCGCTGGGTGGGCTATGGATGACGCGGACCCGACGACGGGGGCGGCCGTCGCGTGCCCATTGCGCCAGCGTGTCTAGCCATGGTCGCCGGAGTTCCCATGTCGGTTCCTGTTCGCCGTCCAGCCAGCGGCGGAAGTCGCCGGTGGTCATCGCCGTGTCGTAACTCGGCAGGGTCTCGATACGGAAGAGGTCCCGGCGCGTCCGATCCAGGACTTCACCGAGCTGGTCGGCGCCCAGCAAACTCATCCCAGCACCTCCAGACCAGATATGTCTGGATCGGGTCCAAGGCCGTAGAGCAACTGAGGGACCAGGTCAGCGCGGATGCGGTTGACGACCTCGCCGTCCGGCACGTTGAGGGCCACGGCGGCCGCGTGGTCCACGGGAGCTTGCACAAGAACGTCGCCGGTTTCGGTGTCGAGGACGAGGGTCTCGCAGATGTTGCCTGCCTCGCACGTGGAGCGAAGACGGACCAGGGCCATGACGTCGTGTCCTTCCAGTGTGTGATCGGTGACGGGCTCAGCATGACGTGGACTCCCGTCGTTGGTCAACCATCGTAGCCCGGGATATACCTGCTTACATGGCCTGTACCCGGAATTGTGCTATAC
>JBOHEL010000692.1:0-2261 GCA_050700995.1 Sciscionella sp.
GGGTTGGCAGGCAAGGTGCCGGTCACCGGGCAGGACGCCACCGCTGACGGCCTGTCCGCGATCCTGCGGGGACAGCAGTACTCGACCGTGTTCAAGCCCATCCAGCAGGAGGCGGACGCCACCGCCGAACTAGCCGCCGCGCTGGCGAAGGGCGACACGGGGGCCGCGGACAAGATCGCGAAGCAGACCTCGCACGACCCGAAGGGCAAGCGCGACGTCAAGTCGGTGCTGCTGCAGCCGATCTCCATCACGAAGGCCAACGTGAAGACTGTCGTCGACCAGGGCTACGTGAAGGCCTCCGACATCTGCGGCGGTGACCTCGCGGCGGCCTGCAAGCAGCTCGGTATCGGCACCTCCTGACCGTGCACTCATACCGGAACCGGTGACCGCTGTGGCGGGATGCGTGCGATATCCGCGCCCCGCCACAGCGGCCGTGCACATCAACCTTCTCCTATAGCGACAACCGATCGTGGAGGTCCGCCGTGAACGAGCCGATCCTGGCATTGCGCGGCATCAACAAGAGCTTCGGACCGGTCCATGTGCTGCACGATGTGGATCTCACGGTGCGAGCCGGCGAGGTCACCGCGCTGGTCGGTGACAACGGGGCCGGTAAGTCGACGGTCGTCAAGTGCATCGCGGGTATCCATTCCACCGACAGCGGCGAAGTCCGTATCGAGGGCAAGCCGGTACACATCCACGGCCCGCGCGAGGCCGCCGCACACGGTATCGAGGTGGTGTACCAGGACCTCGCGCTGTGCGACAACCTGGATGTCGTCGCCAACATGTTCCTCGGCAGGGAACGCGGTCCCGCGTTGTTGCTCGACGAGAGCTCGATGGAGCTCGCCGCGCGCAAGACGCTCGCGTCGCTGTCGGTACGGACGGTGAAGTCGGTGCGCACCCCGGTCTCCGCCCTTTCCGGCGGCCAGCGGCAGACGGTGGCGATCGCGAAATCCGTGCTCTGGAACAGCAAGATTGTGTTGCTTGACGAGCCGACTGCCGCGCTCGGCGTCGCGCAGACCCGCCAGGTGCTCGACCTGGTCCGCAGGCTCGCCGAGCAGGGGCTCGGCGTGGTGCTGATCAGCCACAACATGAACGACGTATTCGAAGTTGCCGACCGCATCGCCACCCTCTTCCTCGGCAGGATGGCGGCCGAGGTGCCTGCGAAGGACGTCACACACAGCCAGGTGGTCGAGCTGATTACCGCTGGTCGCGCGGGCGACCTCGGCCTCGCCCGCCCCGACTCCGCCGCGCTATGAGCCCGCGCCCGCACCCTCGTGAGGAAACCCCCATGACTCCCATCGGCAGCCCCGCAGACAGCGGCGCGTCGTCCGCGGAAGCCGCACCGCAGGCAACAGCGTCGCCGGGAGCCGCTGTCTCCGATTTCGGCATCGACAGCACGGCTCGCTCCAGCGGCGAAGCGGTGCGGGACTACCTGAGGGCGCTACGCGGCGGCGAACTCGGTGCGTTGCCCGCGCTGCTGGCACTGGCGCTGCTGGTCATCGTCTTCACGTCGCTGTCCGGCTACTTCCTCACCTTGAACAACCTGGCCAACCTGGTTGACCAGGGCGCTGGCCGCACCATCATCGCGATGGGCTTGGTGTATGTGCTGCTGCTCGGCGAGATCGACCTCTCGGCCGGTACCGCGTCCGGTATCGCGGCCTCCGTACTGGCACTGCATTTCCAGAATCAGGGCAACCTGCTCGGCACCATGGGCGGGGTGGTCTTCGACGCGTTCGTGGTCGGCCTGGTGGTCGCCGTGCTGCTCGCGGTGCTGCTACGGATCTGGGCCGGGGCAGCGTTCTCAGCGGTCGCGGTGCTGCTGTTGCTGCTTGGTGTGCCGCCCAACGCGTGGCTGGAGATGCTGCTCGCCGTTTGCGTCGGGGCGGGTATCGGCTGCCTCACCGGCTTCATGGTCTCCAAGATCGGCATACCCTCGTTCGTCGTCACACTGGCGCTGTTCATCGCCTGGTATGGCGTGGTGCTGCAACTGGTAGGGCAGGGTGGCACCATCTCGATCCGGCAGAGCCCGGTGCTGTTCGCGGTGGCCAACGGCAATCTCAGCACGATGGGGAGCTGGTTGCTGTTCGTGATCGCGGGTGCTGGTTATGCCGCAGTGGTGCTGTATCGGCAGTTCTCCAGGCTGCGCAAGGGACTGGTGGCCCTGCCGAGCACTCTGGTGATGTGCAAGGTGGCGGCAGTCCTCGTGGTGGGTGCCGTGGTCACCTACCTGTTGACGATCAACCGCTCGCAGAACCCTGATC
>JBOHEL010000693.1:0-2260 GCA_050700995.1 Sciscionella sp.
CGCTGATCATCAGCCCGAGACGAATTCGCCGTTCTCGCTCGTACGCCGTCGCAGCCACCAGCTCGGCGAGAGGTCGTTGCAGCCGATGAATCAACTCACGACGCTCGGCCGGGGACATCGCGGCGATCACCGCGTCGGAGACGATGTTTTCAGTCATGAATGGCCCTTACGCAGGTGGCCGCGTTCGTGTGGCGCGGACGAAGCCGATCGATCCGGGCGGGTCCGCTTGGTCGTCGGCCTCCAGCGACGCCAGCCCAGCCGTGTCGAACAGGTCTGCGAGCGCGGACGTTTCGGTGTCCCACCCGTGTGCCTGCAGGTGTGCTGCGATGTCGGTGTGGTCGCCGGGGTAGGTCAGCTCGGCGATGTCGAGATCCAGGCCGTGTTCGCGCCAGCGGTCGGTCATGATGTGGGCCTGTCGCTGCGCCGCCTCGGTTTGACCAAGCACCGATCCATAGTCGGCGGCAAGTCGGCTGCCCGTAGCGCTCAGCGCTGTGACGTTATCCAGCAACCGAACTTCGGCCTCGGGCGGCAGAAATCCGATCAGCACTCCCTCGGCCAGCCACGCCGTCGGGTGGGTGGCGTCAAAGCCCGCCCGCTGCAGCGCCGCCGGCCAATCCGCACGAAGATCGATACCCACCGGACGATGCTCGGCGGTCGGGATTGCACCGAGGTCGGCCAGTGTCGTGGTCTTGAACTCGATTACCTCTGGCTGATCGATCTCGTACAGTGTCGTCCCCGCCGGCCAGGGAAGCCGGTACGGGCGGGCATCCAGCCCCGACGCCACGATCACCACTTGGCGCAGGCCCGCGCCGCCGGCCTTGGCGAAGAAGTCGTCGAAGAACCGCGCTCGGGCGGCGAATGTGTCGACCATTCGCGGAAACCCGACACCGTCATCGACGTCGGCGAAATCCAGCTCACCGGCGGCCACCTGGGTGAAAATGTCCAGCCCGACCGCGTGGACCAGCGGCTCGGCGAATGGGTCGTTGATCACCGGCTCGGCGCGTCGGGTGGCTGCCGCCCGGGCGGCTGCGACCATGGTGGCGGTGGCTCCGACACTGGTGGCCGGGCTCCAGCTGTCGCGGTCAGTTCTCGCCATGTGCGCTCCTTCGACTGCGGCTTCCGGAATCCACGGTAGGCGCCGATGCAATGCCCGCCGGTGCTCGCCTACGGTTGCGGTATGACCGGTGCGGAACTGCAAGCGCTCGAGGACAATATCGCCTGCGTCACGTTGAACCGGCCGAGGCGCTTGAACGCCATCGACGGGTCACTAATCGACGCCATGGACGACGTGCTGGACGTGCTGGGCGCGGGCGAGTTCCGGGCGGCGATCCTGACCGGTGCCGGACGCGGGTTCTGCGCCGGCGCCGACCTGAGCGGCACCGCGGAGCCCTGGACAAAACCGGCCAAACCGGCGGCGGCGGAAAGCCCGTCCTTCAAGACCAACTACGACGCGCAGGTTCGGCTGGCTGATCAGTACACCCGGCTCTACGAGTTGCCGATTCCGGTGATCGCCGCCGTCAACGGTGTCGCCGTCGGCGGTGGACTGGCTTCGCGCTGCATTGCGACATCCGGATCGCGTCTGAACAAGCCCGGTTCGGTTTTCATCAAGGCGGGGTTCTCATCCATCAGTGCGCCCCGAGGGGATCGGCGGCTTTAGCCGCCGGGGAATCGGGGGAGGCAAACAGCGTGGGATCGCGTGGTTTGTCGGTCCCGTTTCATAAAGTGCGCGGTATGTCGGAGCGCCGGTTTGGTCACACCCGGGGAGGGGTGTCTTCGGTGGGCCTGCAAGTGGTGTCGTGCCCGAAGTGTCGGCGTCGGATCTTGGGTGGGCGGGTCGCTGGCCGCTGTGGTGAGCTGTTGGGGGCAGGTCGCCGCCGAGGGCTCCTGGCAGATTGTGGCTCAGGAGCTCATGCCTGATCACGTGCACCTGTTCGTGCGGGTCGGCCCGACCGACGCGCCTGCGCGGGTGGTGCGGGCGTTTAAGGGTCGGATCGCACGCGTTCTACGGCGGGAGTTTCCGCAGCTGCGCCGGTTCGCGAAGGTGTTGTGGTCGCCGTTGTATTTCGTCGCCTCGGTACGATGCGTGTCGGAGGCGACGGTGCGCCGTTACATCGAGCACCATTGCGATGCGGTGGCGTCGTGAGGCGTGCCTACGTGTTCCGGCTGCGCCCGACCGCGCGGCAGCACATCGCGTTGGCGGCGTGCGTGGAATCCCATCGCGAGCTCTACAACGCGGCGTTGCAGGAACGCCGTGATGCGT
>JBOHEL010000694.1:0-2255 GCA_050700995.1 Sciscionella sp.
ACACGGCGCTGTCGCCGGATGAGCGTGCGAGTCTCGCCGTACGGGCCATGACGGAAGAAGAGAAGCTGGGGATGGTCTTCGCTTACTTCGGTTCTCTGAAGTCCGACGCATCCTATCGTCCGCCGCCGGGTGCGCGCATGGGATCATCGGGGTATGTCCCAGGTATCGCCCGGCTCGGAATCCCGCCGCAGTGGCTCACGGACGCAGGCCTTGGCGTTGCCACCCAAAGAGAGTCCACTGACGCTTATCGGGAGCGAACTGCATTGCCGTCCGGGCTGGCCACCGCGGCGACGTGGAACCCGCAGTTGGCGCGCCGCGGCGGGGCGATGATCGCGGCCGAGGCGCGTGACTCGGGATTCAACGTGCTGTTGGGCCCGGGCGTGGATCTGGTGCGCGAGCCGCGCGGCGGCCGGGATTTCGAGTACGCGGGTGAGGATCCGCTGCTGGCGGGCACGATCGCCGGGGCGCAGATCCAGGGTATCCAGTCGCAGCACGTCATCGCGACGCTCAAGCATTTCGCGCTCAACGACCAGGAGACCGGCCGCACTGTCTTGAATACCGACATCGATCGCGGACAGGCGCGCCAGTCGGATCTGCTCGCTTTCGAGCTGGCGGTCGAGCAGGGCGAGCCGGGCTCGGTGATGTGCTCCTACAACCGGGTCAACGGCGTGTATGCGTGTGAGAACCCGTGGCTGCTCGATCGCGTGCTGAAGAGCGACTGGGGCTTCGCCGGCTACGTAATGTCCGACTGGGGAGCGACCCACAGCACCCGCAACGCCGCGCTCGCGGGGCTCGATCAGGAGTCGGGCTGGATCTTCGATCACGAGCCATATTTCGGCGCCCCGCTGCGGGCGGCGGTCGCGGCCGCAAGAGTGCCGGCGGCGCGCCTGGACGATATGGCGCGGCGCATCCTGCGCTCGATGTTTGCCGTCGGAGTGGTGGACCACCCGGTCGGCGACTCGGGGGCGGTGATCGACTTCGCCGCCGACCGGCGGGTGGCCGAGGCCGACGAGGCGCAGGGGATCGTGCTCCTCAAGAATTCCGGCTCGGTGCTGCCGCTCGCGCGCGGCACGAAGCGCTTGCTGGTAGTCGGGGGCCACGCGGACCGTGGCGTCATGTCCGGCGGAGGATCCTCCACCGTGTTCCCCGCGGGCGGCAATGCAGTGTCTGGTCTCGGGCCACCGGGTTTTCCTGGACCCATCGTGTATCTGCCTTCATCCCCCCTGGCAGCGCTCATGGGGCAGATCCCGGTGGCCCGCGTCCGCTATCGATCCGGTAGCGACATCGATGAGGCGGTACGGCAGGCCAAGTGGGCCGATCGGGTGATCGTATTTGCCACTCAGTGGGCGGCGGAGGGCCTGGATGTCTCCCTCACCCTGTCCGGGGATCAGGACAAGTTGATCGCCGCGGTCGCCGCGGCCAATCCGCACACCATCGTGGTGCTGGAGACCGGCGGTCCGGTGCTCATGCCCTGGCTGTCGCAGGTGGCCGGTGTGCTGGAGGCATGGTATCCGGGCAGCGGCGGCGGGGATGCGATTGCCAAAGTATTGCTCGGGGCGGTCGATCCGTCGGGCCACTTGCCGGTGACGTTCCCCGCGTCGCTGGATCAGCTGCCGCAGGTGAAGCTGCCGGGAGCGGACCTGCCCGCGGGACAACCGTTCAAAGTGGACTACCGCGCGGGCGCCGCGGCAGGTTACAAGTGGTACGAGAGCCGTGCACTCAAGCCGCTCTTTCCCTTCGGCTACGGCCAGTCATATACGCGATTCGCGTATGCCGGACTGAAAGCCCGCGTGGACAAAGGCCGCCTGGTCGTATCGTTTGAAGTACGAAACATCGGCAGCCGCGCAGGAGCGGTCGTGCCGCAGGTGTACGTGGGACCGAAGGCCGGCGGCTGGGAGGCGCCGAAGCGACTCGCCGGTTGGTCCAAGGTGAGCCTCGCGCCAGGGGCCTCGGCGACCCGGTCGATCACCGTGGATCCGCGGCTGCTCGCGACCTTCGATGAGGCCGGCGAAAGCTGGCAGAGGGCGGCGGGCACTTATGAGGTGTGGCTTGGGAATTCCGCGGCGGACACGAGACTGGCCACGGAAGTGCGTCTCGGGCCGTGGAGCCATTCCGCCCGCTGGTGAGCAGACGTCGGCGTCCGGGCCGCCGCGCATCATTCATCCGAGCTTCTTGCAATTGGTGCCGTGCGTGAGTACGCCCGAAGCAGGCGGCTCGGGCGAGACTCTATGCGATGCGCTTGGGCCTGTATACTC
>JBOHEL010000695.1:0-2240 GCA_050700995.1 Sciscionella sp.
AATCTCGATCCTTCGCTCGCCCACAACATCGACCAGCGGGTGGACGCGCGGGCGGGCACTCTGGGAGACATCTCCGAGAACGTCACACCGACTCCATCACCGGCGCCGCCCACCGGCACACCGCCCACCGGCAGTCCTGCCTCCAGCACGCCTACCGGGGGCGTGCCGCAGGCAGTGATACCGGCATCGGAGGTCGTACCCGCGCCGGCGACAGAGCCGAAGGCGAAGCTGGTGCCCGCCGTCAGCAAGGTCCCAGGTGGTGCGCTGCTCGACGCCACACCCAGGAAGGTGCCCGACCTGAGTAAAGTCAAGCGACCGCCTGGCAACCAGCACGCAACCGTGAACACGCGTGAGGCAGGCAAGGCAAGAGCCATCGCGGCGCCACCGCAGACATCCGACGAGCAGCTGATCCCGCTGGTGGCCGCTGTGCTCGGCTTGGCACTGGTGACCAGTGCCCTGGCGCGTGCCTGGATGGCGCGGCACTCCTCCTGACCTGCTATCTCAACCGCCGCCTCCCTCGCGGGGGCGGCCCGATGTCATCAGGTAGTCTGCCCGGGTTGACCCTCCTGCCACGGAACGCCCGTGGCCGTCCGAGTCCACAGGAGGTGAGTGGTCTACATGCGTCATTACGAGGTAATGGTCATCCTCGACCCCACGCTCGACGAGCGCACAGTTACGCCGTCGCTGGAGAACTTCCTCAAGGTCATCCGCACTTCCGGCGGAACCATCGAGAAGGTCGAAGTCTGGGGCCGTCGCAGGCTCGCCTACGAAATCAACAAGAACGCCGAGGGCATCTACGCCGTCGTCGACCTCAACGCTGAGCCGGATGCGGTCAAGGAGCTGGATCGCCAGCTCGGTCTTACCGAGATGGTGCTGCGGACAAAGGTCATGCGCCGCATCGAAGTACGTCCCGGCGCCCGCGGTTCCGCCGCGCGCAAGGCGAGCTGAGCCCGCGATGGCTGGTGACACAGTTATCACCGTTGTCGGCAACCTGACCGCCGACCCGGAACTCCGGTTCACGCCGTCCGGTGCGGCAGTTGCCAACTTCACCGTCGCCTCGACGCCTCGGACCTTCGACCGCCAGTCCGGCGAGTGGAAGGACGGCGAGGCGCTGTTCTTGCGCTGCAACGTCTGGCGGCAGGCCGCGGAGAACGCGGCAGAGTCGTTGACCCGCGGCATGCGAGTGGTCGTGCAGGGGCGGCTGAAGCAGCGCTCCTTCGAAACCCGCGAGGGCGAAAAGCGCACGGTCGTCGAGCTCGAGGTCGACGAGGTCGGCCCTTCGCTCAAGTACGCCACGGCCAAGGTGAACAAGGTCAGCCGCGGCAGCGGAGGCGGCGGCTTCGGGGGCGGCGGAGGCGGAGCCAGCAGTGGGCCCGCAGCCGGTTCCGCGCCTGCCGACGACCCGTGGGGCTCCGCGCCCCCGGCGAGCTCGGGCGGCGGCTTCTCCGACGAGCCACCCTTCTGACGACGCCAACCACGCTCAACACAAGATCTTGAGGAGTAACCCGTGGCGAAGCCACCGATTCGTAAGCCGAAGAAGAAGGTGTGCGCCTTCTGCAAGGACAAGAACGCACACATGATCGACTACAAGGACACCACGCTGCTGCGCAAGTACATCTCCGACCGCGGCAAGATCCGGGCCCGCAGGGTCACCGGCAACTGCAGCCAGCACCAGCGGGACGTCGCCATCGCGGTGAAGAACGCCCGCGAGGTCGCTCTGCTGCCCTACACCTCGACGGCTCGCTGAGGAAAGGAGGCAACGTCATGGCAAGGATCATCCTTACGGCCGACGTAGCCAACCTTGGCGGTCCCGGCGACATCGTCGAGGTCAAGGACGGCTACGCACGCAACTACCTGCTGCCCCGCAGCCTGGCGCTTGTCGCGACGAAGGGCGCGGAGAAGCAGGTCAAGACGATCCGACGCTCGCAGGAAGTGCGCCGGATCCACGACCTGGACCACGCCAAGCAGGTCAAGGCCAACCTGGAAGGCTTGGGCGCGGTGCCGCTGCGTGCCAAGTCTGCGGCCGGCTCGGTCAAACTGTTCGGCTCGGTGACCACCGCGGACGTCGCCGCCGCGGTGAAGGCGGCCGGCGGCCCGGTGATCGACAAGCGGGTCATCTCCGTGAGCGGTCACATCAAGACCGTCGGCATGCACACCGTGCATGTGCGCCTGCACCCGGACATCACGGCAGACGTCACCGTCGAGGTCAGCGCAGCAGAGTAAGCACCACACATTTAGTC
>JBOHEL010000696.1:0-2240 GCA_050700995.1 Sciscionella sp.
GTACGTACCAGCGCGTTCGCGTGATCACCGACACGCCGGCACTCGCAGTGGTGCGCGCCGTACGTAACTGGAATGCGGTCAGGATCGAGACCACCTATTCCCTGAAGGATGGCGAGGACAGTGTGCACATCGTGGTCAGGATGACCAACGACGGCGCGAAACCTGTGATGAACGCGCTCTCGGGGCTCGTGCTCTGGCCGAGCGGCGGCTACTTCTTCGGCGTCCCGGGCATGGCGCGCACGGTGACGGGCTCCTCGGCGGGGGCGATGTCGGATCGGATCGTCGGCTACGACAAGGACTGGCTGATCGCGTTGCACGAGCCGGTGTTCGATCGCTTCGCCTATGGGCAGCGCGATCTTTACCTGCAGCACTCCCTCCAACCCGGACAGAGCCGCACCTTCGAGGGTTGGCTGCAGGTGGTAGGCCGGGGTGACATGGCGCCGGTGGTCAAGGCGGAGATCGCGCGGCGCGCTCTGGCGGCGGGAACCGTTTCCGGCAGGGTGACCGACACCCGCGGCCGTCCGGTCGCTTCGCCCATCGTCGTCGTGGAGAAGGCGGGCATCCCCTTCGCGTGGGTCGCGGGGCGGGAGGGGAGCTATACCATCGAGCTTCCGGCGGGAGACTATGCGCTCTACGCCACCGCGGCCGGCTACTCCGATTCCCCCCGAATACGCCTGACGATTCCGCCGAAGGGCGCGGTCCGGCGGGACTTCGCGGGGCTCGAGCCGCCCGGCCATCTGGAGATCGCCGTCAAAGATGCAGCCACGGGCGCGGCGCTGGATGCGCGCATCGACATCAAAGCCGGCCAGAAGCCGGTTGTGGAGTATCTGGGCAGGCATACGTTTTTCACCGGCCTTGCGCCCCAGGGCCGGGCCGACATCACCCTTGCGCCAGGGTCATATGTGCTGTCGGTCGGCTCCGGGGCGGGATTTCTGGCAAACGCTCGCGCTATCCCGGTGACCATCGCGTCCGGCAAGGCGGCCGTGCTGCAGGTCGGCATCGAACGTCTGTTCTCTCCCGAGAAAGACGGCTGGTACAGCGCGGACATGCACCATCACTCCGATCAGGAGGACGGCGTGACTCCGCCAGCGTACGTGGCCCGATCGGAGTTGGCCGCCGGCCTCGATGTCCTGTTCCTCAGCGACCACGACACCACGGTGAATGACGGAGTCATGCAGGCGATTGCGGCCAGTCGCGGGGTGCCATTCATCCCGTCCATCGAGTTGTCTCCCTCGTGGGGCCATTTCAATGCCTATCCGGTGAGGCCGGGCGCGCGGATGACTCTCGACATGAGCAAGGCGAGCGTGCAGGACGTGTTCCGTGAGGCGCATCGGATGGGCGCGCGATTCATCGAGGTGAATCACCCTTACGATCCGGGCGAGGGCTATTTCGGCAGCCTGCAACGCGGCGTGGCGCTCGGCGGCTTCGATGGCGGTTTCGACTTTTTGGAGATCAACGGCTCACAGCCGGACAAGGACGGTAAGACGCTGCAGAGCGCCTGGAAATTCTGGAACGCGGGCAAGCGCTACTATCTCGCGGCCGGATCCGACACGCACGATGTCTGGAATGACCATTCGGGTGACGCGCGCGTCTATGTGCACGTGGATGGGCCGCTGACAGCGGCAGGGTTTCTTGCGGGTCTCAAAGCCGGTCACGCCTTCGTCACGCACGGGCCGTTGATCATCCCTGATCACATGTTTGGCAGCCGGGTGGAGTCCGGCACCGCGCTGGGCTTTACACTGGAGGCGGTCGCCGGCCTCGAGAAAGTTGCTGTGATCGTCGACGGCAAGCCGCGCAAGACGGTGGAGTATCACGGCGAGCGGACGGCGCGGCTCGTGGTCCCCGCTGCGGGCGGATGGGATGCGTTAACGGTGGAGGACAGGGTTGGAAGGACCGCCTACACCGATCCAATTTGGGTGCGGGCCAGGCACTGAGCCTCTCGAACTCGATCGACCAAAAGGTCAATGATGGCGTCCCCGATGCATGAAGGGCAGGTGGGCGAAGATGGAGGCGAGTCGCGAGCCGCTAGCCTGCGAGGATCGTGATCTGGCGGCTGGCGAAGAGGATGATGCCCGCCGTGTCGACGATCACGATCGCATCGGGCGCGGATTCCGGGACTTTGCCGAGCAGTTCGAGCGAGAGCATGCGGAGCGCTGAGCGTGACGGTGAACCATCATACCGGCAGACGGATGTAGAAGCAGGCGCCCCCAAGGCAGGTTCGGCCTGTGGCCCAGGGTACC
>JBOHEL010000697.1:0-2225 GCA_050700995.1 Sciscionella sp.
CAGCGTCGCGTCGAGGAGTACCACGTGGTCCTCGGCATGGTTGACGATGAAGGTGAGTTGCTCAGGGAACAGCCGGATGTTCAGCGTGTGCAGCACCGCGCCCATGGCAGGCACTGCGAGGTACGCTGCAAGGTGCTCGTTGTTGTTCCACATGAAGGTGCCGACGCGCTGGTCACCGGTCACACCAAGCGACCGCAACGCATTGGCCAGCCTGGCGGCATTTCGGCCGAGTTCCGCGTAGGTCTCCGTGCGGGGGCCGCTGCCGGTCCACGTCAGCACCTCACTCTGACCGTGCACCGTCGTGCCGTACCGCAACAGCTGTGCGATCGACAACTCGCCGTCCTGCATGGTGCTCAGCATGCCCAGGCTCCTCTTGTGCTCGCGATCTCCTCGGTTGGCTGGAAGGATACGTTCAGCTGCTCCCCTCGGCCAGCAGCGCCCGGGTCGGCAGCGCCGCGGTGGCGTGCTCGCGCCCGCCCGGCCCTGCCGAAGCAACGTGCCGCCGAAGGGGTGAGGACGAGGTCGTCGAGTTGGATGGTGACCGGTCCCAACACTTGAACCTGGGGCGCTGTGAGAGGTCGCTCCTGCTGTGGCATTTGCCCAGTATCTCCGATGTCACTGTCGTAACTGCCGTCGGAGGATCTTGCCGGTAGCGTTGCGGGGCAGCGCGTCGACGACCCGCACGGCCCGAGGGCACTTGTAGCTTGCGAGCCGCTCACGGCAGAACGTCATCAACGCGCCAGGATCGATGCCCTCACCTGCCACTACCGCATGCACCACCTGGCCCCAGGTATCGTCGGGCGCGCCGACGACGGCGGCCTCGGTGACCGAGGGATGCTCGGTGAGTACCTGCTCCACCTCAACCGGGTATACGTTCTCGCCCCCGCTGATGATCATATCGGCCAACCGGTCCCGCAGGAAGTAATAGCCCTCGTCGTCGCGGTAGCCGACATCGCCGCTGCGGTACCAACCGTCGACAAGTGTCTGCTCGGTCGCCTCCGGCTGCTGCCAGTACCCGGTCATCAGGTCGGCGCTGTGGATCCAGAGCTCGCCCGACTCGCCTTCCTTGACATCCTCGCCGGTATCCGGCTCGACCACCCGGATCCGCACGCCTGTCATCGGCTTGCCGATCGAGCCGATCAAGCCTGGACGATCACGGTGCTCGGCGGGACCGAGCGTGCTTGCCGCGCCGGATGCTTCGGTCATCCCGTAGACGTGGTAGAAGCCGGTGGTAGCGGGGAACCGTTGCAGAGCTTGCGCGAGCAGTACGTTCGGTGTGGAGGAACCGCCGTAGGCGAGCACCTTCATGTTGCTGAGGTCGGTGCTGTCGAACGCCGCATCGGCGAGCAGGAACCGCAGCACGGCGGGCACCACGAAGGTGTGGGTAACCCGTTGCTGCTCGCATAGTCGAAGTACCGTGGCCGGGACAACATCGGGGATCAGTACCGATCGGGCATGCCCGTACATGCCTGCGAGCAGCCACGCCACCCCGCTGACGTGGAACAGTGGCATCGCGACGAGATTGACATCGCCGGGGGTGAAGTGGTCGAACACCTGCTGCGCCGCGATGGTGTGCGAGAGCATTGACCGGTGGGTGAGCATCGCACCCTTCGGCTTTCCCGTGGTCCCCGACGTGTAGAGCTGCAGGAAGCAGTTCTCCGGCGTACTGTGATGGGCTGCGCTCGACGGCTCGGCAGCGGCCAGCCAGTACTCGTAGGAGTCACCGCCGGAGGCGAGCACCGGGCCCATCAGCTCGGCGCGGCGGGCGGCTTCCGTTGCGGTGTCACGGAACTCACCGGTCGCGAAGACCGCTTTCGCCTGTGCGTCGCGGAAGATGTAGCTGACCTCGGCTACCGCCAGCCGGGAGTTCACGATGACGATGACGGTGCCGGTGATGGCCGCGGCGAAGATCAACTCGACGGTGGCGGCGTGGTTCTTGCCTAGGTGCGCGAAGCGGTCGCCCGGCTGCAACCCAAGCTCACGCAGCGCGGTCGCCGCCCTTCTCGCCCGGCCCCGCAGCGTGACCCAGTCGTACTTCGCCGCCTCGAACACGATCGCGGTGGCGTCGGGGCACCGTTTGGCGCCCTCACTCAGGATGTCGGCAACATTGCCTTGCGCGGTAACCGTCATGCTCACACCTCTGCTGGCCCGGCTTGGGGTTGGCGTGATCAGTATCCGGCTGCCGTGGGGGGAAAGCCACCCGTGGCGTGCGGGGATGGTTTTTT
>JBOHEL010000698.1:0-2223 GCA_050700995.1 Sciscionella sp.
GTCACAGCCGCAGCTGAGTCGGGTCGAGAACGCCCGCGGTCAGCTCACCGCCACGCAACTGGACAAGCTGATCAAGGTATTCAACGTGGACGAGCGCAAAGCTGAGGAGATGCGCACGCTTCGCCGCGACGGTGACGTACTCGGCTGGTGGGAGCAGTACTCCGACGTGATGCCCGACAACGTCGAGTTACTGATAGGGCTGGAGGCCGGAGCCGCCTGGGAACAGACCTACCAGGACGCCTTCATCCCGGGACTGCTCCAGACGCCCGAGTATGCCAAGGCCGTGATCAGCTCGGCCGCACCCTATCTGCGCTCAGCCGATCTGCCGAGACTGGTGCAACTTCGCACCGACCGTCAGCAACGGTTAACCGCCACCGACTTCCGGTATACAGCCGTGATCAACGAGGCCGCGCTGCACCGCTGGATCGGCGGACGTGGGGTGATGCACGCACAACTGCGCCACCTGCTCGACGCCCGACACAACGCCACGGTGGAAGTGCAGGTACTGCCTTACGAGGCAGGCGAGCATCCCGCCCAAGGACAATCCTTCGTGCTGCTGACCTTCCCGGAACCCGAAGACCCCGCCATCGTGTTCCTCGACTACGCGCACTCCAGCGGCTTCCTGGAGAAAGCACCCGAGATCCGGCAGCACACCAGCGTGTTCGGCGCCGTCACCGCCAAGGCGCTCGACCCTGACGACTCCATGCGCAAGATCGCTGACATCGCGGCCACGTTCACCTAGACCACGATCAGCACCCGAGTGAGATCGTTACGAACCTGGTTGCCAACACCGCTAGGGCACGGCTCACGCTCTCGTAGGCGGCCAGGACGATCATTACCAGCGATCAGGACAGCGATCAGCCAACCCCTGGTCACAGCAGAACAGGAGAGCAATGAAAGACCAACCAGGCTTCGAGGCATTGCGGGCCGCGCACTATCACAAGTCCAGCCGATCCAGCGGAGCACAGGAGTGCGTCGCCATCGGCCACGCAGCGGGATGGACCGGCGTGCAGGACACCAAAGAGCACACAGACAGCAGACGGCGGACCACCCTCGCCGTGCCCACGCAGCAGTTCGCCGCGTTCCTCATCGCGGTGACAGACGGGGAACTGAACCTGTAACCCGCCCGCCGAATCAGCGGGATGCCCCGGCCCATACCTGGTGAGCCGGGGCATCCCTGTGGGCACCCGGTGCTGATAATGCCGCAGCCGATCCGGGCACCGTCAAAGCGGTCGGGTCATCACGATCGGAGCGCACCGACACCGCCCCCAGCGCACACAGGGCCGGCCTGTCGTCCCAATGGCACCTCGCCCGATGAGCAGTAACGATTTGGAAACTCAATCCGCCACCGCGGATGCTGATCATTTAGTGTAGAGAAGCAGGGCGGTGAAGGCTCCCGAGATCAGCGCGGGACCGAAGGGAATTGAAGTGTGCCGGGAGGCACGCCGCATGGCAATCATCGTGGCGCCGGTGAGGCTGCCATAGAGCAGGCCGAGCAGGGCGCCACCGATCAACGTGGTCCAGCCCCGCCAGCCGAGGGCGAATCCCAGTAGCCCAGCCAGTCGGATGTCGCCCGCGCCCAGCGCCCCGGGGGCCGTGAGCGCGATGATCAGGTAGAAGACGAGCAAAAAAATCATGCCAGCGAGTGAGTGGAGCATCGGCGTACCGTTGTGTTCTACGATCGCCGCGAGTGCGAGGAGTGCCGCGACGATGGGGTAGGCGGGCATCAGCAGCTTGGCGGGCAGGCGTTGCTCAAGAACATCGATGGTGGCCAGCGGCACACCGACCGCTGCCAGAGCACTGTAGGCCAGCAACTCTGGTCGGACACCGACGCACCAGGCCAGCAGCCCGAACAGGCAAGCTGTAATGGAGGCGAGAGTCACGGCTGCGATCAGTGGGTGAGCTTGTCGCGGCGCGGGCAGAAGTGCTCGGGCTCGCCGGCGTAGAGCGGTTCCGATAAGGGCGCCGAGCGCCGCCCAGGACGGCACCGTCCACCAAGGACTCACGATCCCACCTCCCATAGCGAGCATGATCCGGTCCAGCGATATGGCTACTGTGCGTGCCAGTCAGGGCGCTGCTCCATGCTGACCAGTCCAGCCGCAGGACGCTCAATCTGCGGCGAGAGCTCTCGGCCTGACGCGTTGGGCCCATACGCGCGTTCTTTGGCTCGAGCTCCGGATCGGTGAAGAACTTGAATGTCTGCACCCCGCCACGGCTAAATGT
>JBOHEL010000699.1:0-2219 GCA_050700995.1 Sciscionella sp.
GCTATTACGGTCATATACTTAGGTGTTATCATTGGGTTGTGACAAGGGATCGGCCGGCAACAGGGCAGGCACCCTCGATCCGGGCCGTCGCCGCACTCGACGATGAACTGCGGAGCGGGATGTTCGACTTCATCCGGCGCGCCGGACGCCCAGTGAGCAGGGACGAAGCGTCCACAGCTGTCGGCATCTCCCGCAAGCTCGCCGCGTTCCACCTAGACAAGCTGGTCGACGTCGGTTTACTGCGTGCCAGTTACGGCGCGTCGGGTGCCGCTCGCAGGGTCGGGCGCAACCCGAAGCTCTATGAACCCACCGGAAACGACGTCGTGGTGGCCATCCCGCGCCGTCAGCACGAGTTCCTCGCTGGTGTCCTCACCGAAGCCGTGGTCAACGACACCGAGGGTGGGAGCGCGGCGCGGACGGCGATCAGGACGGCGTGGGAGCGCGGCGAGCAACTTGGCGCGAGCGAACGCGCCCGTGCCCGCCCTGGGCGGCTCGGCGCGGAGCGCGCGATCACATTGGCCGAGCAGGTGTTGCACGGCTGCGGCTTCGAGCCAGCCAGGCATGCCGCGACCTGTCTCCGGCTGCGCGACTGCCCCTTTCACCCGCTCGCGAGCACAGCACCCGAGTTGGTCTGCCGGATCAACCACGCGTTTCTCGCAGGACTACTGGCGGGATTGCGGGCCAGCACGGTTGCGGCCGTGCTTGACCCACGGGCAGGCGAATGTTGTGTGGAACTTCGTCCGGCCGTTCGTCCACAAAGGAGCGACGGATAGGCGGGGGTTGAGCTCGGAGCTCGCGGCGGTCGCACCAGCGCGGCCGGACGCGCCATGGGTCAGCTGACTATTGGGCAGACCGTTATCCTGCGGACTACACTGGCACGCGATTCTTTTGAGGGACACAGCGTTGAGAGGGACACAGTGAGTCGGGAGCAGACCGATCAAGACACGAATTCCCGCGGTGTCGATGATCTATTCGAACATGTCAGTCTCAATCGCGCTTCCCATGCGATCGTGACACAGGTTCGTGCGCTCATCCGGGACGGCCAGCTCACCCCGGGCGCGCGACTACCCGCGGAGCGGGATCTGTGCGAGCGATTTGGTGTGAGCCGAGTTACGGTTCGCGAGGCGCTGCGGATACTCGAGGCCAGCGGTCTGGTCGCCATCAAGGTCGGCGCACGCGGTGGTGCATTCATCACAAGCCCTTCCAGCGACCGCGTCGGCCGCGGTATCGAGGACTATCTCACGTTGTCGCCGTCGATTACCGCCTCGGAGGTCACTGAGGCGCGTTTCGTGCTGGAACTCGGAATCGTGCCGATCGTGTGTCAGCGGGCTACCGAGGAGGACATCGAGGAGTTGCTGGCACTCTGCGATCGGGCCGACAAGGCGGTCGCCGAAGACAGGTACACCATGGACATGTCCGCCGAGTTCCATGTGCGGGTCGCGCAATTGGCGCATAATCGCGCGATCGCCATGCTGCTGCACCCGTTCCATGGTCCGCTCCTGCACTCGATGAGGGAAGCGCGCGAGGTGGCTCCCGTGATGGGCGTCCGCGGCGTGAAGGAACACCGGCGGTTCGTCGAGGCCGTGCGGGCGCGAGACGTCGGGAAGGCCACCGAGGTCATGCGGACGCACCTGGAACGCACTGCCGCCCGTGTGCGCCCAAAACGCCCGCGCACCAAATAGAAAAACCCGGCATTCAACTCTCGCGAAGGTTTCGCCGCCGCGAAGAGAACGTACACCCGGGAAACGCGTTATCGACAGATTCACAATACTCACGAACCGGGCATGTAACCGGCCGAGATCCGCGACGCCTACCGGTGGATGGCGCCGTTCGGGTGCGGGGTGGCGGCGTCGGCGAGCGCATCGGCTACTGTGCTGGCGTGCTCGGTGGGCAGCAGGGCGGTGGTGACACGCAGGTGATCGCCGCCGTTGGGGCCGGGTAGGAAGGGCCTTCCCGGGGCAGCGCCGATACCGTGCGTCGCGAGCACCACAAGTGCGTCCCGCTCATGCGCCACGTCGACCCAGAGGTTGAAGCCATCGCGGGCGTGCACCGAAATGCCACGCACGGCAAGCGCATCCACCAGTGCCTGCCTGCGCTCGGCGTAGGTTGTCCGTGCGCGCGCCACTGTAGCGACACAGCGCTCGTCATCGAGCATGTCGACCAGTAGCCGCTGCAACAGCCGGGAGGACCACGCAGGGCCGAGGTTGCGGCGCGCGTTG
>JBOHEL010000700.1:0-2209 GCA_050700995.1 Sciscionella sp.
GTGGAAACCTCGCCCGTCCCCCCGAGCGCTCCGGCGCCGCTGCCGGTGCGCCTCTCGCGCGCGAGCCTCGCCAACATCATCGGCTGGCCTGCGGCCGCGGTGCTCGCCGTCGATCGGCGCGCCTGCCGGCCGGGCGCGGATGCTGCATCCAGCACGACGCTGCCGCCCGCGGAAGTCACGTACTGACCCGCAACCTCCCTCACCGCAGGAAGAGCACGGCTCGTCGCGGCGCCCCAGATGGGGGCGCGGCGCACGGCGGGAATGCGCGATCATCCTTCCCCTATCACGTCGCATCGTCTTCGGAGGCAAGGTCATGACAAAAACAAACGGCCAGGCGCGCTCGTGCGGACTCAAAGTCCTCGCCGCCGCTGTGACGCTTCTCGCAGCGGCGCTCACCACGGCCTCGGCGGCGGCCCCCCAGGGTCCTGATGCCAAGCTCCAATGGCGCAGCGTCGGCCCCTACATCGGCGGGCGTGTGGTCGCCATCACAGGCGTGCCCTCACAGCGTGATCTCTTCTACATGGGAGCGGTCGACGGCGGCGTCTGGAAGAGCGCCAATTACGGCGTCAGCTGGAGCACCATCTCTGATCATAACTTCCCGGGGACGAGCGACAGCATCGGCGCAATCGCGGTGGCGCCGTCCGATTCCAAGATCATCTACGTCGGCACCGGTGAGAGCGACATCCGCGGTGACCTCATCACCGGCGATGGCGTCTTCCGCTCCAACGATGCGGGCAGGCACTGGCGCGCGGCAGGACTCGGCGACACCCACACGATCAGCGCGATCGTGGTCGATCCACACCATCCGGACGTGGTGTATGCGTCCTCCATGGGGCACGTCTTCAAATCCAACCCGGACCGCGGCGTCTTCAAGTCGACGGACGGCGGCAAGACCTGGAGCAAGATCCTCTATGTCGATGCCAACACGGGCGCCATCGATCTGGTGATGGACCCGGGCAACCCGCAGGTCCTCTATGCCGCGATGTGGCAGGCGTACCGCACACCGTGGAAGCTCGATGACGGCGGTCCGGGCAGCGGCCTCTACAAGAGCACCGACGGCGGCGCGCACTGGGCGAAGATCTCCGGCCATCCTGGCTTTGCGCAGGGAACACTGGGCCGGATCGGCATCTCCGTGGCGGCGAGCGACCCGCGCGTGCTCTATGCGATCGTGCAGGCGAAGGAAGGCGGGGTTTTCCGCTCGGACGACGGCGGCGCCAGCTGGCGCCGCGTCAACTCCAAGTGGAGCCTGCGCCAGCGCGCCTTCTATTACATGAGCATCTACGCCGACCCGACGAATCCCAACGTCGTCTACGTGCCGGAGGTCGATGCGCTCTGGGTGTCGCGCGACGGCGGCCGGAATTTCTCCAAGCTGCATACGCCGCACGGCGACAACCACATCGTCTGGATCAATCCGAACGACCCCAAGCTCCTGCTCGAGGGCAATGACGGCGGCGCCACGGTATCCACCGATGGCGGCAAGACCTGGAGCACCGAGCACAATCAGCCGACGGGCCAGTTCTATCATGTCGCGCTCGATGAGCAGTTTCCGTTCCACATCTACGGCGCGCAGCAGGATGAAGGCTCCTTCGAGGGCCCGAGCGCGACTCCCCAGGGGATGATCCCGGTGGCGGACTGGCACGAAGTCGCCTACGGCGAGAGCACATTCGTCGCTCCGAAGCCCGGCGATCCCGATGTCACCTTCGGCAGCGGCTATTTCAGCATCTTCCTCAGCTACAATCTGGCGACCGGGCAGTTCGGCGACGTCAGCCCCTGGCCGAATTACCTGGAGGGCTCCTCCGCCGCGGAACAGAAATACCGCTTCGGCTGGACCCATCCGATCTTCTTCTCGCCGGATGACCCCAAAGAGCTGCTGATCGCCTCCCAGGTCATCCTGAAGAGCGACGATTACGGCCGCACCTGGACGGCGATCAGCCCCGATCTGACGCGCAACGATCCGGCCACCGAGCAGACGAGCGGCGGGCCGGTCGATGCCGACCAGTCGGGGGCGGAGCTCTTTCCGGATGTCTCGGCGCTCGCGGTCTCCCCCCTCGACAAGCAGGAGATCTGGGCGGGCTCCGCCGACGGCCTGGCCCACATCACGCGCGATGGCGGCAAGAGCTGGCAGTTGATTACCCCGCCGGACCTTCCCGAGTGGTGCGAGATCAGTTCGATCGAGCCTTCGCATCAGTCCGCGGGCACGGCCTACCTG
>JBOHEL010000701.1:0-2201 GCA_050700995.1 Sciscionella sp.
GGCACCCGTCACACGATGACCGCGCCCACCTCGGCGCGTCGCACCGCACCTGCGGTCAGTGGCCACAGCGGGCGCCGAGGTCATCGAGTCCGAAACTGGTGAAAGTCATCTTCTCGGTGTAGGAGTTGGTTCCGGTTTCCGCGAACACCCCGATCCGGCCGTCTGGCAACATTGCCATCGTCGCGTATCCGGAAGGACCGGCGTGCAGCAGCTTGCTCACCGGCCAGCTCGCACCGTCGTCGCAGCTCAGCCGGATAGTCAGGTTGTCACGGCCACGCTGGCTGGCGGCATTGGCGAACAGCAGCCAGTGGCGGTGGGGCCCGTGTGCGGACGGGTTCACCCGGATCTCGTCGCCGTTGACGTGCGGGTCGGGCAAGTTCGGATCGGCAGCCGCGGCCGAGAAGGTGCGGCCACCATCGGTCGAGGTCGAGAGGAAACGGTAGCCGCCCACGTCCGGGCGGCTGTTCTGCACGATCCTGCCGTCCGCCAGTTCCACTGCCTTGCTCTCGTCGGTGTTCGCCGACAGCAGCGCGCCTGCATGCCAGGTGGCTCCGTCGTCGTCGGAGTAGAGGTCCGCGGAGTGGATCGCGCCCGCTGCGTCCTTGACCACGACCGGCTGTATCAATCTGCCGGTGCTGGTCTGAATGCCGTGGCCGGAGGAGGCGAAGTAGCCGCGCCACGACTTATCCTTCACCTGCGGGTTGATGTCGGTGGGACCGCTCCAGGTGAGGCCGTCGTCGTCACTGTGGCGGACTTGGACGTGCAGCGTGTTGGGGTCGGTGGTGTCGGCCGTCCCCGGCTGCGAGCTGCCGAAGCCCACCTTACCCGCGCTGTAAGTGCAGAACAGCAATAGCCGACCGGTGTCGTGGTCCACGATCATGCTTGAGTCGCCGCAGCCCTGCGGGGCGGGATAGTTCACGATCGCTCGCGGTGCGCTCCAGGTGCGGCCGTTGTCGGTGCTGCGCCGCTGCATGACGTCGATGTTGTTGGGCAGATCGTAGGCGGACCCGTTACGGCGGTCGTAGGTGAGAATCACGGTACCGCGGGCGGTGACGGCGATGTCGGGGATCCGGTATGTGGCCGCGGGTGGGGTGCTGACCACGATGTCGGTGCGAGCGATGCCGGCACCAGGGCTGTGGTGCCGCGGGGACGGGGCCGCCGTCGCCGGAAGCGCCGTGATCACTGCCGCGATCAGCGCCGCAGTACCCGCGATGGCGATGAGTCGCGCAGGTATATGGGTTCCGGTTCGGAACGGCTTCGTGGGCATTCTTACCTCCTTCTCGGCACGCGACGGGGCCATCCGTCGTATGCGGGTACCTACCGCGTGGGACTCCAGCAACCCCGGCGTGTGCGGGCTGGCACGAAAGTCCTCCTCAGGCGCATAGCACACGCTGTGTCCTCAGCCTGACGAATGACCGAGAAACTCCGGTGTTGTCGCGACGCTGACCTGCGATCACTGGTTCCCTAGCCTTCCGTTGCGGCGTCGGCAGTCCCAAGCCCAGTCAGCAGGACCGTCATGCGCGCAGCCGTTTTTGGATGCCACGGAAGTGTTCGATCATCGCCGCGCCCGCGGCCGCCGCGTCACGAGCTGCGAGGGCCTGGTAGATCGCACGGTGCACCTCGATGATGCCGGCCGGGTCTTCGTCGGCAGGCGCGAGTTCGTGTGCCAGGTCGTGGTAAACATCCCAGAACACTCGCAGTAGCTGTCTCATGAGCTGGTTACCCAGTGGGGCGTACAGCTGTTCGTGGAAGGCCCGGTCGGCCGCATCGCCAGCGTCGCCCTGGCCCGCGTGGGCCTCCAGGTCGTCGAGGGTCCGGCCGAGTGCGGCGAGATCGGTGTCGTCCATAACCGGTATGAGCAGGCTGATCAGTCCGGCTTCCAGCGCCTGCCGGAGGTCGACGATTTCATGCATTTCCCGCCGGTCGCTACGAAGGGACTTGCGGCCGCGAAAGACCAGCGCATCGGCGAAAGGGTCGAGCGAGCAGTCACCGACGTAGGTGCCGAAGCCGTGGCGGATCTCAACGATGCCCAGCGCTTGCAGCGCTTTGAGGGCTTCACGCACGGAGTTGCGGCTGACATTGAGCCGCTCAACGAGTTCGGCCTCGGTGGGCATGGGATCGCCCGAGGCGAGTTCCTGGTCGAGGATCCAGTCCTTGATACGTTCCTGAATCGCCTGCTGGGCCTGCCGGGACCGGCTGGA
>JBOHEL010000702.1:0-2200 GCA_050700995.1 Sciscionella sp.
CCAGCTGGGCCTCCGAGAAGGCCAGCCCGTCGCCGACGATGACGATCGGATGCTCAGCTCCGGCCAGGAGTTTCGCGGCCTGGGTGACCAGGGCGGGTTCTGGTGTTGTGCGGGTGGCGAGGATCGAAGTCGGCACCACCTGCTCTGTGTTCGGCGCGTCGAGTACGTCCATCGGCAGAGCCAGGAAAACCGGACCAGTGGGAGCAGTGGTGGCGATCTTGATAGCGCGGCGCAGCATCCGCAGCAGCGATGTCGGGTGGGTGACTCGTGCCGCCCATTTGGTGACCGGCTGTGCCATGCCCACCAGATCGGCCGCCATCTGCGCGTCCATGGCGTCGTAGCACACCCCCGCGTCGCCGGCGAGCACGACCAGCGGTGCATGGCCCCGTTTGGCCTGGTACATCATCCCGATTCCGTTGCCCAGGCCGACGCCGCTGTGCAGTTGGACCACGGCGGGCCCGTGGGTCGCACGGGCGTAGCCGTCAGCAATGCCAACCGCCACCGTCTCCTGAAGTGCGGCGACATACCGCACAGCCGGGCAGTCGGTGAGGGCATCGAGAAATCCCTGCTCAACGGTTCCCGGGTTGCCGAACATAAAGCGGATGTCGTCCGCAAGCAGCTGCTCGAAGAGGGCGAAGCGGCCGGTGCGGTGGCCCGCCGCCGTACTGGTTACAGCCTGACCGATATCGACTCCGACGGGGGCGGTCATGAGCGGATGGCCGACTCGGCATCGGAGCTGCTGGCCCGGTCTGGACCGCGCCAGCCGTAGTAGCGGAGCCCATGCTCGAGCACCTCGACCAACACTTTGCCGGTGGTGTACGAGTCCCCGGTGGATCGCCCGGTGATGAACGGATAATCTGCGATCACCGAGATCTCGTGCCCGAAGTTTCGGTGGAACTGGCCGTCGGGGCCGACGGCGTCGCGCAAGATGTACTCGAGTGGGTACGGTGGTGGGCCGATGTTGATGTCGGTGCCGACGAAGCCGGTGCCGTCCTGGTAGTCGTACTCGATGATGTGCCCGGTGACGTGGCGCCCCCAGATGATGCTCTTTCGGTCGTCCTCATTACGCGCGAAAGCGAGGCAAGCAACGCCGTAGCATTCCGCGGCGATGGGCCGGTTAAGAACGTAGAAGATGAGGATCAACTCATGGAGACGATAGTTGTTGGCCAAATCAAGGAGTGGTCCACTGCCTCCCACGATGAGGATCGCATCGTACTCGCGCTCGATTTGGCTTTTGATCTCGTCCAAGCGGTTGTTATAGCTCTCCATCTCCCGTAAGTAGTTTGCCGAGCTGCGGTAGGGTCGCTCGGGTAGCCAGCCGGAGAGGTCGAGTGGGTTGTCGAGTCGGCCTGATTCGCTGATCTCACGAGTCCTATGAGCGGTTTCCTCCGAGGTCACGGTGCGGCCGAGTGGTGGGTCGATGAAGCTCGGATCCATGCTCGGCGGCAGCGGTAGCGGCCGCCTTCCTTTGTTCGTCGCGAAGATGACCTCATAGCCCTGTTTGTCCATGGCATCGAGGGGACCCACCAATTCCTCGCCCCAGAAGCCCCATTCCGAGAGAATGCAGAGGATCTTGCGTGACATGGATATCTGTCCTTCCTCCGATCGTGGCTCAATGTCACGCGGTTAACACGAGTGATCTAGCCACGGATTCCGGTAGGACAGCCGCAGACGTCATCGCATCAGAAGGTCAGTGGCTGTCATGCGATACAACTGCACGTTAGGTGCCGCGAACGGTCCCGAACACCGGGATTTCCCCTGGGTTTTAGGGTCGCAAACGAGGAAGCCGGCGCGAAGATCGGCCCACTGCCGTCGTCGACTCACCTGCAGGGCTGGACGCGGGTGGCGTCAGGGCCGGTCAGCCGTCCGGCACCACCTAGCGTTACCTCAGCGGTCCGGCACGCGGCGTCTTATTACCTGGGGGAAACCCTAGTGTTGGGCTCCGTATACACGCCTACAGTCCAGATGCTTGTCCGGCGTTACAGCTCCGTCGACCCGCGGATGGCAGTAGGTCTGGATCAATGGTCACTGCAGCGACCTGATTGAAGCGGCTTTCTCCGCAGGAGGAGCGAGGGAGATCTCGATGGAACGGTTCCTCCTCGTGCACGTTCCTGGGATTCTCCTCGGATTTCTGATCGTGGGCGTTGTGGTTGCCGCGAGCCTCGCCGGTCTGTTCCTTGTCCGCAGAAGGGTCGCACTC
>JBOHEL010000703.1:0-2194 GCA_050700995.1 Sciscionella sp.
CGCACTCAAGGTCCGACTGCCAAAGGCAGAGGTAGAGGAGCACCTCGGTGCCTCCAAGGGAGAGTCCGCCGACGATCTGCTCAAGGACGCCACGTTCTGAGCGATCGGTGACGAACAGATCGCCCCACCCGGACCACGGTGGGGGCGATCTGTTCGTGCCCTCAGCGCTTACCCGACGGAGGCCGCTCGCGCACGATGCAGGTCAGCCGTGCGGTGCAGGTGCGCCGACCGGCTTCGTCGGTGATCACGACCTCGACGGCCGCGGTGCTGCGTCCCGAATGGATCGGCCTCGCGACCCCCGTGACGTGTCCCTCGTGGGCCGCCCGGTGATGCGTGCACGACAGTTCGAGCCCGAGCACGATCCGCCCTTCTGGCACGTTGAGCGCTGCGCAGATCGAGCCGAGCGTCTCGGCCAGCACGGCGTTCGCGCCGCCGTGTAGCAGCCCGAAAGGCTGCCGGTTGCCAGCCACCGGCATGGTGCCGGCGAGCGCATCAGGACTCCAGTCGACGATCTCGATACCAAGCTTGGCAGGCAATTGCTCGGCGGCGAGTTCCGGCGGCAGGGACTTGAGCTGTTCAGGTATCGGCGGCTGATCTGTTGCGGTCACTGCGGCTCCGTTGGTGCGTGCGCGAAGTTGTCAGAGGTTCACCCTAGACTCGCCCCGTGGCGGCTTCCTCCGGAACAGTTAGTGACCAGTCCGACAGCGTGCAGGCAGTCGAGCAAGCCCGATTGTTGCTGCTCGACGGTCACTCGCTTGCCTATCGGGCGTTCTACGCGCTGCCCGCTGAGAACTTCCGCACCATGACCGGCCAGGCGACGAACGCTGTCTACGGCTTCACCTCGATGCTGATCAACCTGCTGCGCGACGAGGCTCCCACCCACCTGGCGGTGGCATTCGACGTGTCGCGCAAGACCCTGCACCGCAGCGAGAAGTTCACCGACTACAAGGCCAACCGCTCGGCAACCCCGGATGACTTCAAGGGACAGGTGGAGCTCATCCAGCAGGTACTGGATGTGCTGGGCATCCCGTGGCTGGCCAAGGACCGTTTCGAAGCGGACGACATCCTCGCCACCCTGACCGAGGAGGCTCTCGCCGGCCCGTTCGAGGTGTCGATCTGCACCGGAGACCGTGACGCGCTGCAGCTGGTCAACGACCACGTGACGGTGCTGTATCCCCGCAAGGGGGTATCCGACCTTGTCCGCTTCGACCCGGCGGCCGTGACGGCCAAGTACGCGCTGACGCCGCAGCAGTACCCCGACTTCGCCGCGCTACGCGGCGACCCGTCCGACAACCTCCCCGGCATCCCCGGCGTCGGGGAGAAGACAGCGGCGAAGTGGATCCGGCAGTTCGGCTCGCTGGCCGCGCTGGTGGACCGCGTCGACGAGGTCACAGGCAAGGTTGGGGACTCGCTGCGGGCGAACTTGCAGAACGTGCTGCTGAACCGCCAGCTCACCGAGCTCGTCAGGGACGTTCCGATCGACACCCGGCCGGAGCAGCTCGCACTCAAGCCGTGGGACCGTGACGCCGTGCACCGGCTGTTCGACGAGCTTGAGTTCCGTGTGCTGCGGGACAGGCTGTTCGCCACGCTTTCGGCCTCCGAGCCGGAGGCGGAGGAGGGGTTCGAGGTGCGTGGCGGCCCGATCGAGCCGGGCGGGCTCGCCGAATGGCTGCGTGCTCATGCCATCGGCGCGCGCGTGGGGTTGGCCCTGCGCGCCAGGTGGGCGGCGGCGGCGGGCGATGTGGAGTCGATCGCCTTCGCCTGCGCGGACGGGGAAAACGGTTACCTCGACGTCACCGCCATGACCGAGGACGACGACCACGCACTGGCGGCCTGGCTGGCCGATCCGCGGTGCCCCAAGGCGGCACACGACGTCAAGCCCTCGGCGCACGCCATCCGTGCCCGTGGCTGGCGGCTCGCCGGCCTGACCAGTGACACTGCGCTGGCCGCCTACCTGGTGCGGCCGGGGCAGCGATCGTTCACGCTGGACGATCTGGTGTTGCGCTACCTCAAGCGGGAGCTGCGGGCAGAGCAGGACGAGGACGGCGGCCAGCTCTCGCTGCTCGACGAGGAGGGCGCGGACGCGGAGCGTACAGCGCGGGCGGAGATGTTGCGAGCCACGGCGATCATGGAGCTTGCGGACGCGCTTGATTCCGCGCTGGCCGGTATCGGCGGGCAATCACTACTCACCGAG
>JBOHEL010000704.1:0-2192 GCA_050700995.1 Sciscionella sp.
GGGTGCGGGGGGTCGGGGTCGGTGAGGGTCGCGGGTTGGGTGGTGTGGGTGGTACCTCGGGGGGTGGTCCACCGGAAGTGGCCTGGGGTCGGTTGCTCAAGTTGCCAGCGGGATTCGTGTTTGAGGCGATGGTGACGTCTGCAGAGGGCGCCGAGGTTGTGGGCTGCGGTAGTGCCGCCGTCCTGCCAGCCGTGGGTGTGGTCGAGGTCGCAGCGCTCGGCGGGCCGGGGGCAGTGGGGGAAGCGGCAGGTGGCGTCTCGCCGCACGACATGTTCGGCCAGCGCGGCCGGGGGCCGGTAGTGGCCGCGACCGATGTCGAGGATGGCGCCGCTGGCCGGGTCGGTGATGATGCGCCGCCAGGTGGCGTCGGTGGTGAGCGAGCGGGCGGTGGCCGCGTCGAGCGGACCGTAGCCCGCCAGTTCGGCGGGATTGTTCCGCAGGCCGAGCAGGGTGGCGGCGTCGATGGTGACATTGACGCGCACCGCCGCGCCGGATCCGGTGGCGTGGGCGAGTAGGAGGTCGGCGGCGGCATCGGCACGGGCGGCGTCGATCGTACGGTCGTCGCCGGTGACCCGGGATTGGCGCGCGAGCTGGTCGATGCGGGTGAACGCGGCCGTCGCGACATCGGCGGGAAGGTGTGCGCCGAGTTCGGCCATGCCGTCATCGAGCGGGCGCAGCCAGACTCGCCGTTCGGTGCGGCGGGCACGGGCGCGTTCGGCGGCACCGGCAGGGTCGACCCGCAGCACGCGGCGCCGGGCACAGGCCAGGAACGCGGCCAACGGCTTGCTGCCCGCGCGGGAGAGGACCCAGTCCTCGACGCCTTGGGCGTGTTCGGTGCTCAGGGGTGTGGTGATCTCTTCGAGTGCGCGGGCCTTCGCCCAGTCGATCTTTCCGGCGCAGAGCGCGGACACGGTGGCGGGTAGCCGCTCACACAGGCGGCGTGCCTGGTACAGCCGGTTGCGGGCGGTGACGGGGGAGCAGCCCAGCTCGACGGCGATCTCCTCCGGAAGGAACTCGTTGCCCTCGTTGCGCGCGGCGATATCCGCGAGCATGCGGGTGCGGTGGCCTTGCATCGAGGCGATCGCGGCGTCCTGTTCGCGCAGCGCGGTCACTGGGTCGACCGGGGCGTGCCGCTCCGGCTGCATCATCACCACATCGATCGAACGCACGTTCGAATCATACCAGACAAACGACCGGGCAGCGAGCGAACAGCGCGCTCAGCGGTGAGGGGGATGAGGGCTTCGCCGCCCGGTTCGTGCTGGCGATGCTAGCAGGATCATGGCTGGCGGGTGAGCCAATGGGGCACGGTCGTGGTGGCTGTGAGGTACTTGCCGAGCTCGGGATCGATATGTGTCGCGAGCCAGCAGAGGTCCTCAAGATGTGTCGCCACTTTGGTACGCAGTAGCGGCTCGTGGTGGGCAACCCGGTTGCGTAGCTGATGCAGGCGCCCGGCAGGCCGATCGATATCGCGGCGATCGATCCCCGGTGGGAACGCTCGATGTAGGCAGGGTACCCACAGCGTCTTCTCATGCGCGGCAGAGCTGAGATAGCGCCAGAACCCGAACGGTAGCTCCGCGATCACCTTGCCCGGTGGCGCGCCTTTGCCTCCAGCCGCTCGCAGCGCGCGCTGGAGCGTATCGCGAGGCTTGCGGTTCACGTCGATGCGACGCCCGTTTCGGCTCCGATGTAGAGGTGCGAACACCTCGTCTCCGACACCGGTCCAGTGGAGCGCGCCGGGCCAGCTTGTCGAGAATGCTTCATCGTAAGCGTTACGTAGGCCCACTTCAAGGTGCGCGAGGTCGCGCAGCAGTGCGGCGCTGAGCTGGCTGTTCCATTCGTATAGGGCTAGTGCCCGCTCGGTCTCACCGGTGGCGGCCGCCAGGTAAACCGCGTAGCGGGGGGCGCTGAGCCAACGTTGTATCCAGGGGCCGACGTGCGGCGGGGTTGGTGATGTTGTCATTGCCGATCAGAGTGACGTATGCTGGCTGTCGAAAGCCCCGGTGGACCGCTGATCTTTGGTCATGTCGCCGGGGCTCTGTTATACGCCGGCGCGCTCAGCGGGTGACGGTGGCGATCAGGGAGCGCCAGTGGGCGGCGGGGACGGCGAGCAGGCCGCCGTGCGGGTTTTTGGAGTCGCGCAGCCCGACCCAGCCCGCCGCCGCGCCACTGACCTCGACGCAGGTGTTCTCACC
>JBOHEL010000705.1:0-2186 GCA_050700995.1 Sciscionella sp.
CGGCAAGCCTGCGCATGAAATAGCCGTACCACTGCTCGCCGTAGGGCACGTACACCCGCATAGTGCTGCCATCGAATGCGATACGGCGCTGCTCGTCCGGCCGAATCCCGAAGAGCATCTGGAACTCGTGATCGGCCGGGGTGCGACCCGCGTCGGCCGCCAGCTTCGCCGCGATCGCGATCATCCGAGAGTCGTGGGAGGCCACCATCGGGTAGCCATCGCCTGCCATCAGTACCCGCAGGCACCGCACGTAGGAGACGTCCACTTCGGACCTGGTCTGGTAGGCGACCGACGCGGGCTCGGCATAGGCACCCTTGCACAGCCGCACCCGCGATCCGGCGCCGGAAAGGTCGCGGCAGTCCTGCTCGGTCCGCCGCAGGTAGGCCTGTAACACCGCCCCGACCCAGGGGAAGTCCACCCGCAGCTCGCGCAGGATGCCGAGGGTGGAATCGGTGGTGGTGTGATCTTCCATGTCGAGCGTCACGGTCGCGCCAACCTCGGCCGCCGCGGCGCAGATCGATCTCGCGGACTCCAGCGCGATCTTCTCGCCGTCGTGGGCCAGGAACTGCCCGAGAGCGGTGAGCTTCACCGATACGTCGGTACCTCCGGCCAGCCCCGGTTCCTCAAGACCTGCCAGCAACTCCTGATATGCCCGCACGGTGACCGCTGCTTGCCCGGTTTCGGCGGCACCCTCACCGAGGTAATCGAGGGTGACCCGCAGCCCGTCAGCGGCGAGCCGCCCGGTAGTGACCACGGCGTGCTGGGTAAGGGCACCCGCCACGAACCGGTCCACCACGGCACGCGTCAGCGGCACCGCCTCCACGAGCGAGCGCACCCGCGCGGACCCGGCCACGGCCAACAGCATCGAGCGCAGCATCACGTGCTCCTTCCTCAACCCTGGTGTGGGTAGGCCACGGTGGTTGGCGGGACGAAGGTCTCCTTGATGGAACGGGGGCTGGTCCAGCGCAGCAGGTTGAATACCGAGCCTGCCTTGTCGTTGGTACCCGAGGCGCGCGCGCCGCCGAACGGCTGCTGGCCGACAACCGCACCCGTCGGCTTGTCGTTGACGTAGAAGTTGCCTGCCGCGAAACGCAGCGCCTCCGAGGCCTTCGCCACGGCAGCGCGATCCGTTGCGATCACCGCGCCTGTCAGCGCGTACGCCGCGGTGGAATCCACCAGTTCGACCACCTTGTCGAAATCGCCGTCCTCGTATATGTACACCGCGAGGATCGGCCCGAAGTACTCGGTGCGGAACATCTCGTGATCTGGGCGCTGGGCAACCAGCACCGTCGGACGCACGAAGTACCCGACGGAATCGTCACAGGTACCACCGGCGATCACCTCGACCTCGCGATCCTCGGCCGCGCGCCGCAGCACATCGGCGTGCTTGTCGAACGCCCTGCGGTCGATCACCGCACCGGCGAAGTTCGAGAAGTCCGTGACATCACCTACCCGCAGCGCCTCGGTCTCGGCGACCAGCCCGTCCCGCAGCGACTCCCACACCGAGCGCGGGATATAGGCGCGGGACGCCGCGGAACACTTCTGGCCCTGGTACTCGAAAGCACCGCGCACCAGCGCGGTGCGCAGCACATCCACATCCGCCGAAGGGTGCGCGAGCACGAAGTCCTTGCCGCCGGTCTCCCCTACGATCCTCGGGTAGCCGCGGTAGCCGGAGATGTTCGCGCCGACCTGCGACCACAGGTGCTGGAAGGTCGCGGTGGATCCGGTGAAGTGGATGCCTGCCAGATCAGGATGCGCCAGCGCGACCTCCGAGACCTCCCTCCCGTCGCCGGTCAGTAGGTTGATCACTCCCGGCGGCATGCCTGCCTCCTGGAGCAGGCGCATCGTCAGATGTGCGGCGTAGGTCTGCGCCGGCGAGGGTTTCCACAGCACCACGTTGCCCATCAGCGCGGGCGCCGTAGGCAGGTTCCCCGCGATCGCGGTGAAGTTGAACGGGGTGATCGCATAGACGAACCCTTCGAGCGGCCGCTGCTCCATCCGGTTCCATACCCCTGCCGAGCTGTTCGGCTGCTCGGCGATGATCCGCCTGCCGTAGCCAACGTTGAACCGCCAGAAGTCCGCCAACTCGCACGCGCTGTCGATCTCTGCCTGCACCGCCGTCTTGGACTGGCCGAGCATGGTCGCCGCGTTGATCGTCGCCCGCCACGGTCCGGTGAGCAGATCCG
>JBOHEL010000706.1:0-2184 GCA_050700995.1 Sciscionella sp.
CAGATCATCGCAGGGAATCCCGGCAAAGACGATGTGCGCTGCACCGCACCGATCGGGAGCGGCGAGCTAACCCGCAGGGAACGCGCCGCGATAGAGCCGCGCGAGATCCAACGTGACATCGATATCAGCTACCCGCACCACCTGCGACTCGTCGCCCGTCACGGTCGCCTGCTTGGCGTAGTCCGTGCCGTCCAACTCGAAGCACACGACAGTCGGCGGCTCACCCGGTGTCGGCTCCACCCGCCAGAACCACCGCACACCCGCTTCGGCGTAGGCGGTGGGTTTCACCATCCGATCGACCTTGCGGCTCCCTGGCGACACGATCTCCACGGCGAGCAGCACATCGGCCGCCTCGGCACGTACCGCACCGTCGGGCAGCGCGCGCACCACAACCAGGTCGGGGATCACTGCAGTGTCCGCGGCGAGAGCGACACCAATGGCACTCACGACGCGCAGGTCGTCCTTTCTCGCCTCGCGAAGTGCGGTCCGCACCAGCAAGCGCAGCTCATCAGATAGCAACTGATGCGTGTACGCCGGTGGTGGAGTCATCTCGAAACGCCCCCCGATCAGCTCGATCCTCGGCCCGTCGGGGGCATGGTCGAGCGAGTCCCAGTCGGCCAGCGTGTAGGTCCCGGGATGGTGCAGCGCGCAGCTCATTCCGATCCCTCCTCCCAGCGCTCGTGTCGGTCGGGTGCAGTGTCACAGCTTACCCCGACAAAACGCGATCGTTGCTGGTCCAGGGCCGATCAGCGGCGTTTGATCAGGAGTAGGAGCGCTGCCCAACTGCGAGTCGGGAGATCAAGCATGCCGCCGTCGGGGTTCTTTGAGTCACGAATGCCGGTCACGGTAGGGCGCACGGACAGCTCCACGCAGTTGCCACCGCTGCTGCTGTAGCTGGACTTGCACCACTCAGTGCGGCTCTCCATCGGCATTGCTCCGGTGCTCGGCTGCGATCGACCTGATCAGCCTAGTCGAGCGATCGAAGTCGAGGGCCATTGCCTGTAGCCGGGACCAGGCGGCGCGGTAGGCGCGCACGTCCACGTCTTCCTCCATGAATGCGCCCCCGGTGAGACTGTCCAGATAGACGTAAGAGGTACCGTCCCGCAGTTCGATCAAGGTGAAGGGCACTCCGAGCGCAGCATGACCGCTGACATCCATTGGCATGACCTGCACTGTCATCCGTGGACGTGCGGCAATCCGCAGCAAGCGGTCGAGTTGATCAACCATCGTCGCGTGGCCCCCAAGCGGCCGCCGCAGTATCGCTTCGTCAATGACAGTCCAGAACGTGAGATCGGCGTCCTCTAACCGATCCTGACGTTCCATCCGCAACGCGCACCGCTGCTTGATGATCTCTTCGTCCGCCTCGGGGAGCCCGTGGCGCATTATCGCTTCCGCATACGCCTCGGTTTGCAAAATGCCAGGAATCACGTCCGACTCGAACTCGCCGACAGACCTGGCGTCCGTCTCCAACTCGATGAAATCAACGAACTTGCCGAGCACGTCGTCGGAGTACACGTGCCACCAGCCACGGCGGCGGCCTTGCCTGGCTAGCTCCGCGAGTGCGGCGGTGACCTGCTCGTTCACGCCAAGTGCCTCGCAGAAGGTCCTGGTGTCGTCGCCGGTGATGCCGATCTGCAACGATTCCACACGCGACAGCTTGGATGTCGAGAAGCCAGCCCCCTCCGCGGCTTGCGCGAGCGTGAGGCCCGCGTCTTCCCGAATCTTGTGCAATGCGGCCGCGAGTCTCCTGCGGCGCAGTGTCGGTCTCTTCATCCATCCACCCGTTCGAGCGAATTGCGATCTCAGCTAGTATGCAAGCCTTGCACTTTCAGTTTGTGAGCGCCAGAGTACCGGTGTTGGAGCTGGACGCAAAGGGGGCAGACGATGATTCGCACGATCGATACCGCCGTGGATGAGTACCGGGAGCTGGGATGGCCGTTCGAGGCCGAGGGCACGCGCGTGTGGCTGGCGGCAGGGGAACCGTACGAGGCGGTCACCGTGCCGTACTGGCTGGGTATCCGCGTCCACGCCGCACTGCACGGGCTCGGTCACGTGACGCCCGTGCTGGAAGCTCCTGGGCGCCTGGTGTTCCTGACGCTGCCATACCGGCCGTGCTTTGACGAGCTGCGACGGCCGTTCAAGGAGATCGCCGTGGAACACCTCATGGGCGGTAAGCGGGTGTAC
>JBOHEL010000707.1:0-2178 GCA_050700995.1 Sciscionella sp.
GTCCTCGGCGGTGCTGGATCGACAGGCAACGCGTGGGAGATCGGCGTCATCGCCGGCCTGTTTGAGGCCGGTTTGGATGTGACCGAGGCCGATCTGACCATCGGGACGTCGGCCGGCTCGACCGCCGCGGCCCAGATAACCAGCGGGATCCAGCCGACCGAACTGCTTGCCGCCATCCTTGCCGCTGCGACCCAGCCACCGACTGCTCCGGTCGGATCCGACCACGGACGTGCTCCGATCGGGCCGGCGTCGGATCATATGGAGAGGCTCAGCGCAGTCATCGATGCCGCTGAGGATGCGGCCGACATGCGCCGCAGAATGGGCGCGGCGGCCCTGAAGACGGACGTGGCGTCGCACAGTTCTGTGCAAACGAAGTGGCGCGCCGTCGTCGCCGCCCGGCTGTCCAGTCAGCACTGGCCGCAACGGCCGTTGCTCATCCCGGCGGTCGATGCTCACACAGGTGAACCGGTCGTGTTCGACCGCCACAGCGGTGTCGACCTCGTGGACGCCGTCGCCGCCAGCACTTCCAACGGCTTCGGTGTCCCTCCGTACAGCATCGGCGGCAGCCGGTACATCAACGGCGGCTACCGACGCAACGAGAATGCCGATCTGGCAGCCGGATACGCTCGGGTGCTGGTGCTGTCACCATTCGGCGGCAGATCACTGCAACCGCTGGGCTGGGGCATGCATCTCACAACACAGGTCGATGAACTACGCGCACGCGGCAGCAGAGTCGAAACGATCTTCCCGGACAGCAACTCCGAGCACATGTTCGGCGCCAATGCGATGGATCTTTCGCTCCGTCCGCCCGCTGCTCGAGCTGGTTACAACCAAGGCAGAGCCCTTGCCGCTCAGCTCGCCGAATTCTGGCGCTGACGCCCGCGAAACCAGTCGACTCGGTAAGCGTGACGGCACCTGCTCATGCCTCGGATGGCCGATGGGTGCGAGGTGCCTGACGCTACCTTCGCCTGCTCTGACCTGACCACATTCACCCGCCTGGACAAGCTCGGACTTGACGTCATCGGGCAATGACGCGAACCAGATGGCGCTGTCCTCGCTACCGAGTCGTCGCCGACGACGACTCGGCGGGCTGGTGTCGTCGGTGCGGATGCGAAGGGGTACCGCACGACAGCGTGACCGGGCGCGCACACGACCCGTTCGGGTGGCGGCCGACGATGCTGCCGATAAAGGGCCGGCGTGCTCGGGGTGTCGTGGAGCACCGCGAACGACGCGTTGCTGGCCGAAGGAAGGCGCGAGCACCATTCGCCCCGCCCGATACACGATTAACTCGAACATCCGTTTGTGTATCCAAGGGCCGGTCACTCACGCGGGTTCGAGTTCGCCGACCTCAACCGGGGGTGTCGGCATCACGTCGGCACCCGAACCGCCGCCCTGGGTCCACAGGAACACCGGTGTGCCCTGCTCAGCGCCCGCTGTCGACACGGGGAGCTGTGCGGCCACCACGCCGGTCTCCGGTGCCTCGGCGAAATCCGGACCGTAGGGCACCAGTCCAGCCGCGCGCACGACCGCGCACGCATCACCGGCGCCCAACCCCACCACGTCGGGCACCTCTGTCACGTGCCGGTACCTGGCCATGCCTCAATGCTAGCCAGTTTAGCGTGCGAAGCACCCACCGACACCGCTTCGACGTCTCCCCGTTCGTGTGATGGCGCAGTTACCCAGGGCGATCTACGGGCGGTGATCGAAGAATGCCGGCACGGACTAACATACGGCGGCAGGTACATTAAGCGAGCACTTGGCGTCGACAATTGGCAGCTGTCTTTACGTAATGACGAATTTACTTATTGAATCGGGTTCCCGCGACGCATCCGAAGAATCGCCACAACGTAAAATAACGGACACCTTGCGGCGGACGACATCCGTACTCGCCCGTCCAGCCTGGCAACGTTGCGCTGTCGTAGCCGGGCTGGCAGGCGTCCTCATGGTGGTCATCACCGGGGCCGCCGTGGCGCCATTGCCACAGAACCGCCCGCAAGCATGGTGGTTCACGCTGCCTGCCTCATGGTCCGACTCGACACTCGGCGTCCACCTGCTTACCGACGCCTTCTACACGGGTCTGGTGCTGCTGACATCGGCGTGGCTTGTCGTGGGCGTCGGGGTGCGTGCGGGCGGCTGGCGGGTACGCGGTTTGTGGGTTGTCGCGGCTATTTGGGCGAC
>JBOHEL010000708.1:0-2153 GCA_050700995.1 Sciscionella sp.
CCCACCGTTCTCGGTGATGTCGTACTCCTGCGCACAGCAACTCGCTCACATGACGGTGAACGGTGCGACGGTGCGGCCAGGGGATCTGTTCGCGTCCGGCACGGTGTCGGGACCGGGGCCTGACCAGCGCGGCAGCCTGCTGGAACTGAGCTGGGGCGGGCGGCAGCCGATCACACTGGCCGATGGCAGCACCAGGACGTTCCTAGAAGACGGCGACAGCGTGGCCGTCACGGCGACCGCGCCGGGCGAGGGCGGCGGGGTGATTGGGCTCGCCGAGGTCACCGGGACCATCACACCTGCCGTGGAGGGGCGGTGAGCGACCGGGAGAGCTCGCTGACCCTGCAGCGCGGGCTGGCGCTACTGCGGGCGGTTGCCGACGCGGACAGCGGGGCCGTCACCATCAGCGAACTCGCGGAGCGGATCGGCACCAGTCGGGCCGCGATCTACCGGCTGCTCGGCCCGTTGGTCGAGCAGGGGCTGGTGTGGCGGGACGGCGCCAGCGTGCGCCTCGGCCTCGGCCTGTTGCGACTGGCGGAGCGGGTGCTGCCGCAGCTACGCCATATCGCGGCGCCCGCACTGCGGGAGCTGGCGGAGTCGGTCGGCGCCACCGCGCACCTTTCGGTTGTCGACGGTGTGGAGATGCGGGCCATCGCGGTGGTGGAGCCGTCATGGACGAGCTTCCATGTGGCTTACCGGGTTGGCAGTCATCATGCGATCGGAGTCGGGGCCGCGGGCAAGGCGGTAGAACTGTCGCCAGATGGTGACGGGTGGGCGGTGTCCACTGGCGAGCTGGAGGCGAGTGCCTCCGGGGTGGCCGCACCGGTTCTGGGAGTACCCGGCTTGCGGGCGAGCGTCGGCGTGGTATCGCTGGAACCGCTGGCCGCCGCTGTGCTCGGACCGCAGGTCGTGACGACCGCAGCCGTCGTCGCGGCCGCACTGCGCGCCACAGGCAGCTAAGGATCTGCTGAAAGTGGCTCTTGTTCCAAAGAGGTGCACGAACGCCACTTTCAGCACCCTCAACGACACAAGAGCCACTTTCAGCACAAACCTGAACCGAAGCCGGGGTAGGCTGGGATGCTGATCATGGAGCCCGTGCTCGCGACACGTACCCTGAGCGCCTCAACCGAAATCGTCACCGCGGCGCTTGCTGGCGATGAGCCCGATGAGGTGCTGCAACTCGCGGTGCGCAGCGCCGCCGAGCTGGTGGAGGCCGACCTCGGGCTGGTGATGGCGCGAGGCACCGACGATCGGCTCACCGTGGAGGCAGCCCACGGCGATCGCCGCCCGCTGGATGAGGACCCGGTGGGCATCGTGCTCTCCGCGCGCTCATCCGCGGCTAAGGCGGCCCGCGGCGACGTGCCGATCGTCGCGGAGAACTTCACCGTCGACCCGCGCACCGCGCCGTACGTGCCCGAGGCGTTGCGCGGGTACGGACCCTTCGTGGTGACGCCGTTCGGCACCAGGCAGCGGCGGCTCGGGGCGCTGGCCGTCTACCGGCGGCGCGGGAGGCCACCGTTCACCGACTCCGACGCCGAGGTGCTGACCGCGTTCGCCGCGCAGGCAGGCCTCGTGCTGGTGCTGGCCGAGGGGGCAACCGCTCGCCAGCGGGTCGCGCTCTACCAAGAGCGCGAGCGGATCGCTCGCGACCTGCACGATGTGATCGTGCAGCAGCTCTACGCCACCGGAATGCAGCTCGATCTGCTCTCCCGGGGGTTGTCTGGGCCCGAGGCAGCGAAGCTGGATGAGGCGGTGGAGGCGCTGGATACCACGATCGGCGAGATCCGCGCCGCGGTACGCGAGCTGCGCAGCGCCGATCCCGCCGAGTCAGAGCCGGTGGCGCTGTTCGAGTCGGTGCGTGTCGAATCCGCGACGGCAGGGGGCTTGCTTGGGTTCGAGCCGAAGCTTGAGCTCTCAGGTGACAACGACATCGTGCCTGGCACGGTGGCCGATCACGCGAGGGCCGCGCTGCGTGAGGCGTTGTCCAACGTGGTGCGGCATTCCGGTGCTCGCAAGGTCGCGGTGCTGGTACACATCGGCGGTGGGCAGTTGCTGCTGCGGGTCAGCGACGACGGTTGCGGCATCCCGCCCGGGGTGGCACGGCGCGGGTTGCGGCACCTTGAGGAGCGGGCGACCGCCGCGGGTGGCTGGTGCTC
>JBOHEL010000709.1:0-2147 GCA_050700995.1 Sciscionella sp.
GGGTTCTTCCTGCGCCCTACCGTCTTCACCGGATGCACCCGCGAGATGGCGGTGGTGCGGCATGAGGTCTTCGGCCCGGTGGTGACCGTAGAACGGTTCGGGTCAGAGCCAGACGCGATCGGGCTGGCCAACGACACCGACTACGGGCTGGCAGGCGCGGTATGGAGTTCCGACGCGTCGAAGGCGGCCAGGGTCGCGGGATCGCTCCGCCACGGCACGGTGTGGATCAACGACTTCCACCCGTACCTGCCGCAGGCCGAATGGGGCGGTTTCGGCAAGTCCGGGATCGGCCGGGAACTAGGTCCTTCCGGGCTGGAAGAATACCAGGAGAAGAAACACATTTACCACAATATTCGCCCGAAACCGATGCGCTGGTTCTCCGGCAAGTAGGACTGCGGAACGTTCCCGGACGAACTGACTTCTCCCCGCCCGCAACGGTATGCACAGGCTTATGGAGGTTCCCATATGAGCGCACGGCAGTACGACTTCGTGATCGTCGGCGGCGGCTCAGCAGGCAGCGCGCTGGCAAACCGGTTGTCGGCCGAGAAGTCGAACAAGGTACTGGTACTGGAGGCAGGCCGGCCGGACTACCTGTGGGACGTGTTCATCCATATGCCCGCGGCGCTGACCTTCCCTATCGGCAGCAAGTTCTACGACTGGGGATACGCATCGGAACCCGAGCCAGGTATGCACCGCCGACGCATCTACCACGCACGCGGCAAGGTGCTCGGCGGTTCAAGCAGCATCAACGGCATGATCTTCCAGCGCGGCAACCCGCTGGACTACCAGCGCTGGGCGGCCGGCGCGGGCATGGGCGATTGGGACTACGGCCACTGCCTGCCGTATTTCCGGCGCATGGAGAACTGCCTGGCAAGCGATGGCGAGTACCACGGCCACTCCGGCCCGCTGGTCCTCGAACGCGGACCGGCGACCAACCCGTTGTTCTCCGCGTTCTTCGCCGCCGCCGAACAGGCGGGCTACCCGCGCACCGACGACGTCAACGGGTACCGCCAGGAAGGCTTCGCAGCGTTCGACCGCAACGTGCACAGGGGGCGCAGGCTGTCCGCCGCGCGCGCATACCTGCACCCGGTGATGGATCGGGACAACCTCGAAGTACGTACCCGTGCCTTCGTCACCCAGATTCTGTTCGACGGCACCCGCGCCGTCGGTGTCGAGCTGACCGACCGCGCCGGTCTCCCGCACACCGTGTACGGCACGGAGATCATCCTCTGCGGCGGCGCGATCAACACCCCGCAGCTGCTACAGCTCTCCGGCGTCGGAAATGCGGCCGAGCTCTCCAGCCTTGGCGTCGATGTGGTGGCGGACCTGCCAGGCGTCGGGGAGAACCTGCAGGACCACCTGGAAGTTTACGTGCAGCACGCCTGCAAGAAACCGGTCTCGATGCAGCCGTCGTTGCAGAAGTGGCGGCGCCCGTTCATCGGCGCGCAGTGGCTCTTCGGCCGCTCCGGCCCGGCGGCTACCAACCATTTCGAAGGCGGCGGGTTCGTCCGCAGCAACGAGGAGGTGCCCTACCCCAACCTGATGTTCCATTTCCTTCCGGTCGCGATCCGCTACGACGGCTCGGCGCCAGCGGGTGGCCATGGCTACCAGGTGCATATCGGGCCGATGTACTCCGACGCCAGGGGCACCGTGAAGATCACCTCGACCGATCCAAGGAAACACCCCGCGCTACGGTTCAACTACCTCTCGACCGAACAGGACCGCCGGGAGTGGGTGGAGGCGATCCACATTGCCCGCGGCATCCTCGGCCAGGCGGCGATGGGCGAGTACGACGGCGGCGAGATCTCGCCAGGGCCGCAGGTCCGGACCGACGAGCAGATCCTTGACTGGGTGGCCCGCGACGCCGAGACCGCGCTGCACCCCGCCTGCACCGCCAAAATGGGCACCGACGAACGCTCCGTGGTCGACCCCGCCACAATGCGGGTGCACGGGCTGCAAGGGCTGCGTATCACCGACGCGTCGGTGATGCCCTACATCACCAACGGCAACATCTACGCTCCGGTGATGATGACCGCCGAGAAGTCCGCGGACATCATCCTCGGCAACACACCACTTCCGGCGGAGAACGTCGAGTTCTACACCCGTGACGGCGAGCAACCACGGTAGCGCCCCGACCTCACTAGCTG
>JBOHEL010000710.1:0-2145 GCA_050700995.1 Sciscionella sp.
GAGGATCCGACCCAGCAGGGCCAGTCGCCGGCTCTGGGTGATCCGCTCGCGGGCGTTGGTTTTGCGCAGCGGCGGAAGGGCGAGCTTGGGCGAGGTGAGCGGGCGGGCACGGGCGCGCGCGGTCAGCCGCGGGACTTGATACCAGCGACTGAATTGGGCCAGCACGCCCGGGCCCGTGACCAGGCCACGCAGCGACTGTTCACCACGTTGGCCGAGATACCGAAACAGGCGCAGCGGCTGCTGCTCGATGAGTTGTTGGACATCGAGCCCGGCGGGCGGGTGTCGCGGTGGGAGCGGTGGCGGACCGAGCCGGTGAAGGCTTCGGCACCGGGGGTGGCTGCGGTGTTGGCGCGTAAGGCCTTAGCTGGGTCATGGGGTTACTGTTTGGGCTTCACGGCCTAGCTGGCTTTAGCCGGTTCGGCTGGTTCTTTAGGCTTGAGCTGATTCGGTGCCAACGAGAGTCGATGTCTGGTAGCTCGCGTGGAGGCCGCTGATGTCCGGTGCCGATGCTTCCGACATGTATCCAGCCGATAATCTTTTCGGTTGATTTCACGGCAAGCTGTGCTCGTACGTATTCGGGTCTGGTCAGGCGCCCGGTCTTCCAGATGGTGCCGAATCCTTGTTCGCGAAACAGGAGCACGCCAGGATTGTTCGGCCAGGTCCGTCAAATATATGGCCGCGCCAGGGTTGGAGTCGACCGTGGTCGGCGACTCGGGAGGCGTGAGTCAAGACTTCTCGTACGGCGCAGGGGGATGGTCCGGGTTCAATAAGGTGGTGTTCGCTGCTGCGGGCGGTAAGTGAATCGGATAGCACGTCTGCTCCTGAAAAATCCGATGCGAATGGTTGGGTGTCGCGTGTTCCTGAGGCGAGGAGACCGGCGGTGACAACGACGATCATAGCGATCCATTGCGAGAGAGTCTGGTGTTCGCCAAGCATGATCAGCCCCGCGAGCGCGCCGATGACCGGGCTTAGCGCGAGTAGGATCGAGAACGTGTGTACGCTGATCCTGCGTAGCGCGGCGAAATCCAGGCTGTAGGGTACGAGGGAGGAGAAAATTGCAACCATAAATCCGTATCCCACAACGTCGTAGGCGGTCTTGAGTCGCGGGCCTTCGAAAGCGATTGTGAAGGGGATGACCAGCACTGCTCCGATACTGAGTGAGAGTGACAGGCCGGACCATCCGGGTACGGCTGAGCCGACTCGGCGGTTGAGTACCACGTACACGCCGCGAAGGGCGGAGGCGACCAGCCCGATCCCAACGCCGAGCAAGGGCAGTGACCCGCTCGGCCCGGTGAGCCAGATGGTCCCGCTCAGTGCCAGCACCACCGCAATCCACTGCCGTGGTCCTCGTGCCCACATCGCGGCAACCACGAGGTCCGAGCAGTTCCAGCCCAGTCGCTATGCCCAGCGGAAGGAAAGAGATGGTGTAGAAGTAGGAGACGTTTCCCCGGATCGAACCACGACGACGGATCCGGTGGTTCGTGCTCGGGTTGCTGGCTGATCTGCCGCGCAAGAATTGCTGGACGATCGCCCCGAGCACGCCGGGGACGCGAGCCCCGATGGCATTTGCCGCCCGCTCCGGCCCGTCGACGGCCTAAATCCTAGTTCACGGTCGACATTCAAGACGGCAAGCGACGAGTTTCGGTCTGCCATCCGGTCTAACCCGATGTTGATACTCCCAGACAGAACCCAGCCCAAAGGAAACTCGATGACCCGCCATGGTTGACCTGTCCACAGAGGGAGGCGGCCGCGAAGGCCTCTTCGGCCCGGTCGTCGACGTCCCTGCCGACGTCCCTGCCGACGTCCCACTCCTCGACCGCGTCATCGGCCTCAGCAGGCGCGACCCCTCATGGACGGCAGCCTGACGCGATATGCCAGTCAGCCAGTTGTGGGCCACCAAATCCCTCAACCCTCCGCTATGCAAAGGTGCTGTCCGACGACGGTTGGCCAGGTCGCGTTTCCGCGCCAGGGTGTCGCTCGGGAGGGCTTTCAGCAGTAGACCCACGGGGCTGCCGCATCCGGTACCGCGCGATCTACCGTAGGTTCGTGCTCGTCCAGCCGATGCCTTCGCTCACCGACCTCGCGCTGGGGCTGGTGACTCTTTACCTGGTCTGGCGGTTGCCGCGCGGCGGTGAGGTGTCGAGA